>DAQG01000045.1 GCA_002502785.1 Methanothrix harundinacea
GTATCACAATTTTACATCACATTCGGCACGCTGCCGATATTTCAAAGTTCGACGATATGGATATCGAGACGGTCGGGTCGGTGAAGGAGGCGATGAATAAGTTGGATGGCTCCTTCTACGACGTCGTAGTCTCCGAACATGTGATGCCTGGGATGGGCGACGGTATCGCCTTTCTGAAAATGGTCCGCTCCCGATATCCGTTGACCTCGTTCATACTTCTAATCGACGGTGACGAAGAGGAGGCCGTCGCCGAGGCCCTGAAAGGCGGGGCGGAATACTCTCTTAAGGGAAGAGACGGGAACGTCATTTATGCAGATCTCTACCATCGGATACGGACGGTGGTGGGCGAGAGAATGGTGTGGGCGACTCTCCTGGAGTTGGATGATCGCTACTGGGCCCTCCTTCAGAGCCTTCCAGGGATAGCGTTTACCAGCACCCTAGATTTCGTTCCAACCTCAATTAACGGAAATGTCGAGGAGATCACAGGCTACACCGAAGAGGAGATATTTTCTTGCGACCCGAGATGGGATCAGATAATCCATCCTGACGACTTCGCCAGGATGAGCCAGGAAATAAAAATAGCCCGATGCTCTTCTGCGCACATTTCGGAAAATGAATATCGCATAATTCGGAAGGATGGCGACGTTCGGTGGGTCCACGAGTTGGTCCAGACCGTCTGCGAAGTACCTGGAGCTCCTGTCAAAGTCGAGGGGATTCTCTACGACGTGACCGACCGCAAGCGGGCGGAGTTGGCGCTGGAGGATAGTGAGAGCAGATATAGGGGGCTTGCAGACTTGCTCCCTCTGACCGTATTTGAGCTCGATTTAAGCGACCGGATAACTTTATTCAACCAGAAAGGTCTCGATGTCTTTGGATACACTCTCGAAGACCTCAAGCGAGGTTTGAGCTTTTCAGACATAATTGCGCCTGACGATCCGAACGAGCTGGAGGATTGCTTCAGGTGCTCGTTGAGCGGAGTGTGCCCTGGATACGAGCACTTGATGAAGAGAAGAGACGGCAGCACCTTCCCGGCTCTCATCCACTGCATCCCCATAACCCGAGATGGTCGCCCTTCGGGCTTGAGGGGGATCATCGTGGACATCTCCGAGAGGAGAGTGATGGAGGAGGAGCTGAAGGCGAGCGAGAGGTTCTATCGAACTATCATCGAGGACCAGACCGACCTGATCTGCCGTTTCCGGCCCGATGGGACCCTCACCTTCGTCAACGACGCCTATTGCCGCTATTTTGGCAAGACTCGCGAGGAGCTTATCGGGCAGACCTTCATGCCCCTGATCCCGGAAGAGGATAGGGAGATGGTACACCAGAAATTCTCGTCTCTATCTCAGAAATCTCCTCTGGTCAGTTATGCGCATCGTGTAATTCTTTCCGACGGCGAGGTCCGGTGGCATCGGTGGACTGACAGGGCGATCTTTGACGAAGAGGGACGACTTTACGAGTTCCAGTCGGTAGGGCAGGACGTCACCGAGCAGAAGAGGATGGAGGAAGAGCTGCGCCGCGCCCACAAGCAGCTACAGGACATAATCGACTTCCTCCCGGACCCAACCTTCGTGATAGACGAAAATAGAAGGGTGATCGCTTGGAACCGGGCCGTCGAGTTGATGACGGGCGTTCGAAAAAAAGATATCATCGGGAAGGGGGATTACGCCTATGGCGAGCCATTTTATGGCTTTAAGAGGCCCATACTCGTCGATCTGATCTTTTTTGAGAATAGCGAGTTGATGGCAAAGTACGATTACGTCAAAAAAAAGGGGACCGCCGTCTTCGCCGAGATCTTCGTGCCCACCCTTTACGGGGGGAAGGGGGCTTACATCTGGGGGACAGCGTCACCCCTCTTCGACGACGAGGGGCGAATCGTGGGCGCCATAGAATCTATTCGTGACGTCACCGATCGGAAACATGCGGAAGAGGCTCTGCAGAGGTCTCACGACGAGCTGGAGGTCAGGGTTTTGGAGAGGACCGCAGAGCTTGAGGCGAAGAATGCCGAGATGGAACGGTTCACCTACACAGTCTCTCACGATCTGCGATCACCCCTAGTCACCATCCAGGGCTTTCTCGGATTTCTCAGGGAAGATGTAAAAGATCGTGACGAGGTGAAGATCGAAACCGACATCGAGATGATAACCAGCGCCGTCGAGAAGATGGACTATCTTTTGAGGGATACTCTCCGGCTCTCAAGGATAGGCAGGGTCGCAAACCCCCCGGAGGATGTGCCCTTCGGCGAGATCGTCAAAGACGCGCTGGACTTGATCTCGGAAAAGGCGAGGTCGAATGGCGTCGACATCTCCACGGCCGAAGAATGGCCCACTGTCTACGTGGACCGTTTCAGGATCTCTGAGGTGATCGTAAACCTGGTTGAGAACAGCATAAGGTACATGGGCGACCGGCCCCGCCCCCGGGTGGAGGTGGGGTGGAGAAAGGACGGCGAAGAGGTCGTCTTCTTCGTCCGGGACAACGGTATCGGGATCGATCCGGGCCAGCAGGAGAAGGTCTTCGAGCTATTCTACAAAGCCGATCCGGACGGCGAGGGGACTGGGGCGGGGCTCGCCATCGCCAAGAGGATCGTCGAGGTTCACGGCGGCCGGATTTGGGTCGAGTCGGTGGAGGGGGAAGGGAGCACCTTCAGCTTCACCCTGCCGGTTGTCGGCGGCTGAGGTTCGGATAGAAACAGATCTAGAACCATCGGCACAGACCGGATCTGATCCTCAATCCTCTCGGGTCCAGCCCGGCGAAACCCAAGCCTCTCGTAGATCTCGACGGCGTTGGGCGACGAGTTGACGGTGACCTTCGTAATTTCGGGATCTCTTCTCCGGCAAATCTCAAGGGCCTTCTTCAAAAGCTCACCGCCAACGCCCCTTCCCTGGAACGCGCCGTCAACGAAGAAGAGGGTGACGTGGCCGTCGTCTCTCACTTCGATCATACCAATGATCTCTTTTTCGGCTGCAGCGATGAGGATGAAGTGGTTCCACTGTGACCGCCGCAAGAATAGATGAGGATCGGCGTAGTTGTAAAATTCCTGAACGCCCTCTTTGGAAAATTGGGCCGCAATGAACTCATGGAAGACCCGAAGGGCGAGGTTGCAGACCTCTGCCTCCTCGCCGCGCTTCATCAGCCTATATTCCAAAGGGTCTTTCATCCTCCACCGCCCTTTTTCAGCTTTCGCTCGTAGTAGCTTAAGGGGTGGTTAACCCACCGGCAGAGCCTGTCCTCTCCGGGACAGTTGCCGTAGGTGGCCATGGTGGTGCGGTAGGAATTCAAGACGCGACAGCTTGCAGGCATTAAAAGATGGGTAATTACTCCACCTTCTTGACTACTTTAATCGGGGGTTTTAATAACACTTCCCACCATGGTGTTGGACTTCCTGGCACACCGGTCCAGTATCTATGGGCGTTATACGACACAACCAACAATGAACCATTTAAATTTAAAAGGTTCATGTCTGCCTTAATCGAATTATCGTATTCAACTTCCCAAATAAAACCATTTGAATCACAATATTTCTCTCTAAACTTACGCGCATCTTTTAGCGATTCGAATCCGAAGAACGACTCGAATCTGGATGGCCTGTTTGGATAATCGCTTCTTCTTACGTACTCGAAAAATATATCTATAGCAGCACTGCATCCTTCAGATCCATCTTTACCATCAAATTTATACGGACTGTCTCCGCTAATTTTCCGGTTAGAATTTAAAAAAGTTATATCCCCATAATGTGAAACTCCTGAAGGAAACATTAAATCAACATGTTTTTGTAGAAGCCTAGGATTTATATTATCAAATTTAGTTAGTTCAATTTTTTGTCCTGACATAAGTGATCGATTGCGATCCACGTGATAAAATTTTTTAGCGCCGGAAATGATGTTTCCCTCATTTTTCTGAACTTTGGCTGTTTTTTGGGCAGAAGGCTGCTTAGACGATTTAGTTTCTTTCGTCTGAACAGTAGACGTGGATATGATTTTTTCTTGTGATTTTTCGACATCGAATAAAACTCCGTCAGTCGATCTCATGTAGATTACGGGGTAACCCCAGTCGATGCCATCTGTCTCCATATTTATAGCCTTACGCCCTTCGGTGGTCGCGGCGTCTACTGGCATTCCACTTACAAGTGCACCATAGAATCCACGGACAAATGCAATTGCAGCTTGATCGCTTATATCGCATTGCATTGCCATTACTGCAGGGATGCCAGCACGTATAAGGGCTGTAGCGGTACCTGTAAAAATGTCATTTTCACTACCAGTAGCACTATCACATGAATTTAGCAATGCTAAGCGTATCGACTTTTGATCAGACAAAAGACGAGCCAATTTTGTGGCGCTAAGACGGAATTCGGTTTCTTCTTGATTGGCCAAAGAGATATAACCTTCACTTGCGCTTTCATCAAATCCGCCGTGACCTATAAAGTGAAAAATATGCCACTCATTCAACATGCTTTGATGCAAGTCACTCCAAGTCTGACCCTCAAGCCAAGTTAGTTCGACTAAGCCTAGCGATCTTAGGTCCTTAATAGCCTCTTCAACACTATGTTTTTCCTCAGATATATCAAGTAGTTCCAGATCGGTTGGGCTGGCTACCATACCTAGAATTTTCAGCGGTGAGTCTACATTTAGTGGTTTAACTGGAGAAGCCACTTCTGGATAACGAATTATGTTCGTCTTGCGAGAGAGGCCTAAAAATCGTT
Organism: Methanothrix harundinacea; assembly: GCA_002502785.1. Classification (GTDB taxonomy): domain Archaea; phylum Halobacteriota; class Methanosarcinia; order Methanotrichales; family Methanotrichaceae; genus Methanocrinis; species Methanocrinis harundinacea_A. Next base: position 4,700 of record DAQG01000045.1, read on the forward strand.
TTTCATGTGGGTCGTATAAAAATTCCCACGGTATCGAAGCTAATTTTGGCGGCCTAATACGAAGTTTTAATCTCAACCCAGTTTGATCATCTTTATTATGTTCCACAATGCCTATGCTTTTTGTGTAGATTCTTAATATTTCGTCTTTGAATAGAATATCGAATAATTTTTGACCATATTCCTCGATTGATTTAGATTTGCTTATCTCTTCAATAGAAACGAATACTGTTTGATGTTTCTCAGTTTCACCAACAGGGGACTTTATGACTGCGACAGAATACTCATTTTCGCTAACAGCGTCAACTTCAAGTTCTAAATCCTCATATTTCACAAAACCACCTAAATATAATTTATTGACGCTTTAAACTTCTTATCTTTCTCTCGTAGTAGCTGAGGGGGTGGTTAACCCACCGGCAGAGCCTGTCCTCTCCGGGACAGTTGCCGTAGGTGGCCATGGTGGCGCAGGACGGGGGCCTGTAGCTGGTTCCCCCCTTTCCGGAGATGTGATCGACCTGGTACCTCGTCCTCTCCTCGTCGAAGTCGGGGCTGGTGTTGAAGACGCCGACGACCTCGTCGACTTCCATCCCCACGGCGAGGAGGAAGGTGGTGAGGGCGAACCGCGCGGTGTGGGCGAGGTTCGTGCCATTCGCCACCTGGGAGAGCATCTCTCTTATGCAGGGGGGGAAGGCGTCTTCAGTCACCTCGCCGAGGTCGACTTTCTCTTCAGCCCTCTTCACCTTCAGCTCCGCTTCGATTAGGTCGAGATCCTCCCGGAGCTTTTGGCATATCTCCACTGGGACCTGGAGCGGAAGGCCCTTTTGGACCCTGTCTTTCGCCCTCTCCTCTAGGAGCCGGGCCAGCTCCTGGCTGGTGACTCCAACCCATCCCGCCTCCAAGGAGCGGTTGACCAGTTTCCAGCCAGGGCTACGCATCCTGTGGGCCGCCTTCAGGTAGTCGGAGAAGTGGACGCGAAGCCCGCCCTGATCAGATTGTGGATGCACGTCCAGGTCGCGAGCCAGCAAAAGAAGATCGCCGAGATCCTCCCGGACCATCTTTTTGCTCGCCAGCTTCGCCTCTGCTAGGGCGTACCTTCTCGTCAGAAGGTCGTCATTCAGGCAGGATACCATAACCCTTGCCAGAGGATAGGATAGAAGTTCCGCCAGGGGGTGAGCCTGTCCATCGGAGATTTCACCTCGAACTGCCCCCAGCACCCGGTCGATGGCCCTTTTTCTCACGAGGCGGGAGAGTCTCGGCTGCGGGTTCGGCTCGTCCAGGAGGCCATCCAGGGAGTAGCCCGTCTCCTTCACCCTCGATGCTGCCTCCCGGGAGAAGGGGTAGTCGGAGAGGCTCATTCCTGTTCGATTCGGGGAGCCAAAAGGTAGTTTATGTCAACGCCCTGACCGAGCTTGAAGCTGATCCTCAGGGGATAGTCGACGCCAAGCTCGAGCTTAACCTCCTGGGCCTTCCCGATCGCCTTGCTCATGTCGGTGAGGTAGTCGAGGGAGAAGAGAGACCTCGCCTTTCCGGGCTTGAGGCCCAGAAGCTCCGCCCCCGGCATCTTCAGCTTGAGGGAATCGATGTCGCCCTTCGCCTCCATGTAAAACTGGTCTTCCGGATCGTCGGTGACCCCTAAAACTACATGGTCGCTCACTTTTTCGGCGGCCCTGATCGCCTTTCGGAGGTGCGCGCCAGGAAGGATCACGTGGGCCGGGAGGTCCAGCTCCGGCACCCGGGGCTCTTTTCTTATGGCGCTGGGATCGATGAGGCTGAGGGTGTAGGAGAGAGTGTTTACCCCTATCTTCAGCTTGTGGTTCTCCTCGTCCAGCTCGAGGGTGACGTTCTCACCCCGGTCGGCCATGCTCAGAACGTCGCTGAGCCTCACCAGGTCGACGCCGATCTCGCCGGGAGTCGCCTTGAAGTACTCGAAGGCCTCGGAGTTGAGCCGGAAGGAGACCATGGCCACGTTGGCGGGGTCCACAGCCTTCAGCTCAACGCCGTTCTCTGACAGGGTGAACTTCACCTCGTCGACAAGAGACGATACCGCCTCCACAGCATCTCGCAGGGTTTCTGCGCTTATCACTGCCTTGAACATCCTAGAGCCCCCTCATCGGAGAGATCAATTTTATCTTAAATATAGATTACCCATCAGTCGTACTCTCTCCAGGTGAAATCACATTTTGTGCATCTGAAGAAGCGGACTTCGCTCTCGTCGGCGGATCGCAGCTGGCGTAGCCACCAGTAGGCGGTGTCGTTCCCACATTCAGGACACTTGTACTTGGTGGTGGGAAGCCCCGCCGACTCTGCGTCCTCGATCACCGTCATGGTACGCTCTTTCTGCTCGGTCTTGCTGACGATGTTATCGCCCTTCTTCATCTCGACCTTCTTGCCGCACCTTCTGCAGACCAGCACGCCATCCGCCGGCACCATTATGCTCTTACAATCGGGACAAAACTCCATCAGATGACGAGTACTCACTCGTCATATTAAAGTTTACCAGTTGAGTAAAGGTATACCCCTCTCCAGATTTT
>DAQG01000047.1 GCA_002502785.1 Methanothrix harundinacea
ATCGCTGCCACATTCACCTAATACTATTCTGAGCGCTTTTTATTGGAATTGGCAACGACGTCGACAGCGGACGCTATGATTCAAATAGGTCTTTCCGGTCTTCATCCTCGAGATCGAAGCTTTCGTCGGCGAGCTTAGAGAGGATCTCATCGACGAAGCTGGCGATTCCACCTGGACGGTACGCCTCGATGGCGTCAAGCTCTGCAATTCTCTCGGGATCGAGCCCTTGTGGTTTAAGATATCGCTTGTAGCTCTTCTTTTCCTCCTTCTTTTTAGCCCTTCCGGGGATCATAGGAATGCCCAGATCCAGGACGTGACGAGGCGAGAGGCCGATCCTCTTCATCCTGAGGTTAGGACCATCGTTATCGGGCCCGTTCTGGGTTCTGATCATTGAGGCGAGATCCCTGCAAAAGCTCACGCCTGTCGGGCTTAGGTTCGAGAGGCAGAGGACGAGGGTCGGGCGATGAGCCGCTCTATCACCTCCGCCGTCGGCTTTTCCTCGACCGATACGAGGGCGACGCCCTTCTTCTGGCAGATTGGGAGGACCAGCGGCGCTAGGGCAGGTCGCGTCAGCCAGAGTTCGATCCTCGGCCGATCAGGCTTCTCAATCTCCGTTTCGGCCTCGGCTTCCGGCGGGATGAACTCGCCCACCAGCCCCTCCAGTATCACGTCTTCTCTCAAGTGGCCGAAGAGCTTCGCTCTCTCGACCCACTTTTCGAGCTTTGGGCAGTCGCTTTCGTGATACCGTCTCATCGCCCTGATCTCGCCGACGAAGCCGCCGCAGATGGGGTAATCGACCACTTTTCGTCCCAGGGCGAAGTAGTAAAGGGCTGGAACGGTGGTCTTCGGCCTTCCAAACTCCCGATAGACGCCAACTACCCACCTAGCCTTCGTTCTGTCCACCGAGGTCTCGACGGGCCTATCAACGATCTCCTTCATGAGTCCCAACAAGTATGCTCTCTGGGGATATCAGCTTATGGGCACCTGATCGGGCGGCCTTTCTCTTCGCGCAGATTGCCTACGGCTTTTCGAGCCTCGTAACTCAGGAATCGCTTTTGGAAGGATCGATCGCTCGGATTGTTCGGCCCCAAGATCTTCCATCGTCGACATTCCTCCTAGGCCGTATCCTCTGGTTCCCTTATATCTTCGACATAAGTATTTTAGCTGAAAAGGTCCATCCTCGGATTAGGGCTGGACTGAGAAGTTGAAAACATGTCAAATACCAAGATCGATTCTACAGCAGACGAGGCCGATCCCTTTCTGGCCGAGATCCGCAAGCTTCGGGGCGGCCGAGAGGTGGGCGACGAGGAGGATTGGGTCGAAAGGGCGGTGGACCTCAAGGTAGACCAGCTCCTGGACCTCTCAGAGTGCCTGAGAGAGCTCGAGCCCTCGCAAGAGATCATTGATATCAGAAAGGAGTGCGACTGGATAGTGGAAGAAATGGTCACTGGAAGGCTCGGTGGCGAGGCGGCCGTGGGCCAGACCGACGCTTTTCTCTGCAAGGCGGCCTCCCTCATCATGGAACGGCTGATGGGCGAGATCGAAGAATGAATCTCTGAGCCCTGACCCTTGACCTAATTTTCCGGACTATCGCTTCATCGAGAATCCGATATTTAACTATCCCAACATCCGGCAAACCAGCGATACCTTTTCAGCACCCGAATTTCAATATCGTTCGCTCATCAGAGCTCCCTCGCCCGGAGTGGGCGCCCCTCTGAGACTCCCCAAAGGCCGCCTCTCGTCTCTCTCGCCTCCCTCGTCGGGGCCAGGTCTGGGGCCACTTCCAGAAGCCTCATGGTGTAGGGGTGTACTGGGCTCGTCGTCACGTCGCTTGCAGGCCCCTCCTCGACGATCTTCCCTTTCAGCATCACAGCCAATCTATCGCTGACCTTTCTTGCGATGGCGATGTCGTGGGTTATGAAGAGGATGGATAGACCCCTCTTCTCCTGGAGGTTCAAAAGAAGTTTCAGGATCTTCGCCTGGACGCTGGCGTCCAGGGCTGATGTGGGCTCGTCGGCTATGAGGAGCTTCGGGTTGAGGACGAGGGATCTTGCGATCGCCACCCTCTGGGCCTCGCCGCCGCTGATCTGGTGAGGGTACTTCTTCAGGAAGGCGTCATCGGAGGAAAGCTCCACCTCTTCGAGGACCCGTTTAACGATGGCGATCCTCTCGGCGGGGCTTCCGACTTTCTGAACCTCCAGGGGCTCGGTCACAGCATCGAGGACGTTCATCCTGTGGCTGATCGACTCCTTCGGGTTCTGGTAGATCATCTGGACCTTTTTATAGAATTCCCGGTTCCTTTTGACCAGGACCTCCCCCTCCAGCCGGATCTCGCCCTCCTCCTGGTCGAATAGCCCGATAACTGTCTTTGCGAGGGTGGTCTTGCCCGAACCGCTCTCGCCGACGAGGGCGATCGTCTCGCCCTCGTAGAGGGTGAGGTCGACGCCGTTCACGGCCACAAAGTCCCCGAAGCAGGTCTTGACCTTCGAGATCTCCAGGAGGGGGATGATCCCGCCCCTGTGACAGGCGATCATCCGATCGCCCGCATCGGAGAGCTGTGGAACTTCTTTTGAGCACCGGTCGATCTTCTGGGTGCACCGGTCGCTGAAAGGGCAGCCCGCGACGCCGTGCACCATCCTGCCCGGTATCCCCTGAAGGTCCTTTGTGGTGGTCATGTTGGGTGACGACCTGATGAGCCCCCTGGTGTAGGGGTGGCGGGGATTCTCCAGAAGGCCGGTGGTTTCTCCCATCTCAATGATCCTTCCGGCGTAGAGGACTGCCATCTTCTCCGTCAGCTTCGCCGCGGTGGATATGTCGTGGGTTATGACGAGGCAGATCTTCTCCCTGATCCTCTCCCTCAGAAGTTTAGTGATTTCGGCTTTGGTCACGGCGTCTAAGGAAGCGGTCGGCTCGTCGAGGATCAGAACCTGGGGATCGTTTGCAAGGGCCATGGCGATGAGCACCCTCTGCTTTTCGCCCCCGCTCAGCTGATGGGGGTATGATTCGCCCTTCTCCTCTTCAAGGCCCACGGATTTGAAAAGACGGCGGACCCTGTCCCTGACGTCTTCGGGACCTCCCTTCTCCCGATGGGCCGAAATCGCCTCCTCGATCTGGTCGGATACGGTCATAAGGGGGTCGAGAGCGTCCTCGACGTTCTGAAAGACCATGGCCATATCCTTGCCCCGCATCTTACGCCGCTCCTTTCCGTCCAGGGACAGAACGTCCTTTCCGTCCAGGTGGATCCTGCCTGAGGTCCTCCCGTCCAATAGACCCATCAGGGCAAGCCCCAGGGTCGTTTTTCCGGCTCCGGACTCGCCGATGATGGCGAGAGAGTCGCCCCGAAGGAGGTCGAGGTCGATCCCCGCCAGTATCTCGGTTCCATCGTAAGAGACTTTCAGGTCGCTTATTTCGAGCATCGTCAGATTCCTCCTTCGTGGCCTTTGACCTTACCTCGAAGCCGCGGGTCGAGGGCGGACTCCAGGGCAAAGCCCGTGAAGCTCAGCCCGATCAGGGTGATGGAGAGGGCAATGCCCGTAGGCAAGAGCCACCACTTCCAGACCTCCAGGTACGTGAAGACCCTAGCGTACTGCATCATCTTGCCCCAGCTCATAACCGATGGGTCGGAGATCCCAAGAAACGAGAGGCCAGCCTCCATGAAGACCGCCCTTCTTGCGTCCTGGATCATCGTCGCCACCAGGATCGGTCCCAGGTCCGGGATGATGTGGCGGAAGAGGAGATGAGACCAGCCTGCTCCGAAGGTCCTGGCCGCGGAGACGTGCATCCTCTCCTTCAGGGTTAGGGTCTGGGCCCTGATTACCCTCGCACCCCCCGGCCAGTAGAGGGTGGAGAGGAGCAGGATCATAAGAAGGACGTTCGGTCGCAGGTAAGCTGCCACCAGGATGATGACGATCACGTCAGGGATCGCTATCGTGGCGTCGACAACCCTCATCCAGAATCGGTCGTAAACCCCGCCAAAGATCGCCGCCGTCCCGCCGATGAGGACGCTGATGAAGGCCGAGAGGATGGCCACGCCGAAACCGACTGATAGGGAGGTCCTGGCCCCGTAGAGGAGCTGGGTCCAGATGTCCTGCCGGGCGTCGTTGGTTCCGAGCCAGTGCTCTTCCGACGGTCGGCTGAAGGCGGGAGCGTCCGTATTCTCCCTTGGGGTGTATGGCGTGAGGGCCGGGGCGAAGACGGCGAGGGTGACCATCAGCCCGATCAAAAGGAGGCCCGCCTTTCCGACGCTGCTCTCTGCAACCTCGTGCCAGACATCAACGTGCATGGCTCACCCTCGGATCGAGCTTGGAGTAGAGCAGGTCCACCAGGAGGTTTGTCACCAGCACCGCCAACGTCACCATCAGAAGTATGCCCTGGATCAGGGGGTAATCCCTGGTGAGGAGGGAGTTGTAGAGGAGCCAACCGACGCCGGGGTAGGAGAACACGATCTCGACGAATAGGGCCCCTGTTATCATGTGGGGTATCATGAGCCCCGTCGCCGTCACCACTGGAAGAAGGGAGTTTCTTCCAGCGTGCCTGTACTTTATCTGCCCTTCGGAGCAGCCTTTGGCTCTGGCCGTCAGTACGAAGTTCTCCTTCAGTGTGGTGATCATTGTGTTCCTTGTGAGAAGATATGCAGAGGTTACCCTCACAAGGACGAGGGCTGCCAGGGGTGCCAGCAGGTGGTGGAGGATGTCGAGGACGAGGGGGAAGCCCTCAAGGCCGCTGTAGGGGGTGAGGGCCCCGGATAGGGGGACCATCCCAAAGACGACGCCGAAGACCAGGAGGAGGACGATCCCCATGAAGAAGTCGGGAAAGCCGTTCAGGAACATGAGGCCTGCTAGAAGCGTCTTGTCAAGGCGTCTTCCCCTCCGATACCCAGACTCGATCCCCAGGACGAAGCCCAAGAGGGTGGATATGACAAGGGCCGTGCCCGTGAGAAGGAGGGTCCAGGGTAGAAAGTCCAAGATCACCGCCAGAACCTGCTGGTTGTAGTAGTAGGAGTGGCCTAGGTCTCCAGATGCGAGGGCGAGGATGTATGCGACGAACTGCTGGCTCATCGACTGGTCGAGGGAGAGCCTTGCGATCAGCTCGGTTTCGAGCTGAGGCGTCATTGCGAGAAGCGCCTCCTCGCCGTAGATCGCCTGGAGGGGGTCGCCGGGCATCATCCTCGGAAGGACGAAGTTGAGAGTGAGGATGATGGTGAAGGCGATGACGTAGTTGGAGAAGAAGGCCCCTCGCCTGACGAGTGACGTCAACCTCGCGGTCGCCTTTTGATAATCCCATCCCACCTTCGGGCTTTCGAGGTGGCGCATCTCTAGGTCCTGCATCGAACTATCCACCCTGGCCATCTCTACTTGGCCGTCTTAATAAATTCTGTTTAATATTGCGCGTAATTTCTCAAGGCTTTATCTAATCGGGTCATTATTTATGAAACTTTCCCGAATCGTATGTTTAAAGATCTATCAAATTGATGTTTGATAACACAAAATCTGTTAATAATGAACAATTTGGCCTGTTGATAAGGGGAAAAAGGGGTGATTCAATCAATCAGATCAGCCATGATGGCAAATTCGAGGATACTTCGTCTCTGCTACCTCAGCCGATCCGCCGCTGACTTCGATATGTCACAGATCTCTTGCTGCCGGACACCAATCTGCGGTGGGCCCGCCTCCGACGGTCCGGGGCGAGAGGAGGGGAAATGCTCTGCAGACGAGGGGCCTTGCAGGATGTATTTTGCAGAGGCTTGATGACTCGTCAAGGAAGATGCAGGGAGATGTCTTCTTTATAGCCCAGGCCTGGTGTCCACCCATCTCGACGATGTCAGCGTATTTTCGGATCGTCTTTCTTATGCTGATGCCCAGGTGGGCTGATAGTCTCTCGACGTCCTGGGGCTCCAGGCTTATGGGGCTTGAGAGGGTGCAGCACTTACCGCACATCTCGCATTTGAGTTCCGATTGGATCGTGTAGAGACGAGACCCGTAATCGGGGTCCGGGATCGCCGGATCGTAGCCAACGCCTTCCATAAGGCGGATCGCCTCCATCACCCGTCTGTGAACCTTCGGTGAATTGAAGGCTGCTGGGAGCCAGGTGGGCGCATCACAGGGCCTCTGGACGTAGGAGACGGGCAGGTCAAAAAATAGGCCGTCGAGGTGGTAGGCGGTCCTGCTGATCGGAGACCAGAAAACTCGCCCCTCGGCCACCAGGGCGATGAGGGACTCGCCGACCTCCCTGGATAGACCGGGCGCCACCACCAGGTTCTCGGCGCAGGTGACAGCTCCGCTCGAGTCCTCGCCGAAGGCTTTGGCGAGCCGGGCGGCCGTCAAGTGCCTTTCCGAATGAATGAACTTCTCGATCTTTCGCTTCAGCTCTTCGCTCGTTATATAGATCGCCACCCTGTGATATCGCTCCCGGGTGAGGGTGTATCCTGTAAGTAGCTGTCCCCTGACGATGGTAGTTACGAAAAAAGGGCGGTGATGCCCCAGAGATTGGGGCATCTTTTTCTGGCTTCAGCGCACGTTGGCCTTTTTACATTCTGTTCAGAGGAATGCCATCTTGTTCAGGGGTATCGGAACCCCGATGGCGATCCCGCCCCTGGTGTAATACAGGTCCACCTCGCCGTTGTGGGCCCAGTACCAGTTGGGGTAGTAGAGGGTGAGGGCTGGAAGGTCCTGGGCGTAGAGGTCTTGGGCCTCAAAGATCATATCGGCCCGGTCATCCTCGTCGGTCTCGCGTCTTTGCTCTTCGAGGAGGTCAACCAACATTCCGTCCTCATAGTACTGTGCGCTGTTCAAGGTCTCTTCCAGGGTCATCCGTCGCAGGTAGTCGGGGTCTGCGCCCAGGCCGCCGTGGCCGAGGAGGGCGAGGTCGAACTCCCACTCCAGAACTCTGGTGTCGAGGGTGGCCCCGTCCAGGGATCGGAGGGTGACATCGAGGCCCACGTCCTCAAGCTGTTCTTCGATCAGCTCCGCCACCCGGGATCCGGGCCAGCCGACGGTTCCGCGCTCCGCCACCAGGATCTCCACCTCTTCGTCCTCGTATCCGAGATTGGAGATCATTTCCCTGGCCAGGTCAGGATCGTACTCGTACTGTTCGACGTTGGAGTTGTACCAGTCGCTGTCGGGGGGGACGAGTCCCGGGTTTCCGACAAGGGCCTGGCCGCGCTGGGTCACTTCCACCAGGGCTTCGCGGTCGATGGCGCGGGCGAGAGCCCGCCTGAACTCGGGGTCGGAGAAGGGCTCCTTCTGGTGGTTGATCATCAATTTCGCGTTCCAGTCGTGAGCGCCCTCGATGATCTCAAGCCCGGCGCCCTCCAACTGGGATACGGCCTCGGGCGGGATGGAGGCGGCGTCCACGCTCTCCTGGCACAGGGCGGCGGGAGAGGTCTGGTCGTTCATCTTGACGAAGATGATCCGTCCGACCTTCGGCGCTCCTGAGTAGTAGGCGTCGTAGGCCTCGTAGAGGTAGGTTCCCTGGGCCTTGTCGTAGTCGAGGAGCTTGTAGGGGCCGGTGCCCACCATGGCCTCATCTTCTCTGAAGCTTGCAGGGTCGGAGACGTCGTCCCAGATGTGCTCAGGGATTATCGGCAGGGTGCAGGCCACCAGGTCCATGAAGGGGGCGTAGGGCTCGGATAGATAGAGCTTCACGCTGTAATCGCCGGTGGCCTCGGCCTTCTCGATAATACCCGAGTCGACCCACTGGTAGGGGTGGTCTTTGATGTAGTCGACGGTGAAGACGACGTCCTCGGCGGTGAACTTCTCGCCGTCGTGCCAGGTGACGTCATCTCTCAGGTCGAAGATGTAGGCGTTCTCATCTTCGATGTAGCGCCAGCTTTCGTCCAGGGCCGGAAGGTATCCCTCGTCGTCCTTCCAGACGAGGGTGTCGAAGACGAAGCTCATCCTGACGTATCCGGGTCCCCGGGAATAGTGGGCGTAAGGGGTGGGAAAGCCCCAGTCTCCCGTGGAATCTGCGATGGTATACTCGGCGACCTCATAGTCGGCAGCCTCAACGGCTGGGCCCGCCGCCATCACCGCCAGGAACGCCAACGCAAGTCCAAATGTTAAGGATTTTAGCACTTTGAAACACCTCATTCCGATTAGTCAAATCTGATGTTATGATAGTAAATGATAATCCTCTTATTTATGAATCTATTCATTTAAACTATGTCGAAAGAGAGAATCTCAGTTTTAATTATTCGTGAATGCTTATTCAACTTAGGCCTCATATAGCACGATATTCTGAATGAATTTAACATCAATATCACTAGAATTTTGATCAAGAATGATTTTTTGAATACGTCTTTTGTATTTAAGGTTATTTTTATTATACTAATCACAGAAAACTTCTTAAATGCTGGGGTAAAACGGCGTCGAAAGCTCAAAATAGATCCGCCCGAATGATGTTGTGTTCTTGGCGTCTGGCAATCATAAAATTTGTTCGGCCGCCTCTGCCGCCAACCCAAGCTAGAAGCGCGGCGGCTTTGCGGCGGTGATATCCGAGGTGATCATGATGACAAACCCATTGACCGAGATCGACTGGAACGATGTGTGGATAGACCGGATGCGAAGGAATCGGGAGGCAAGCACCGCCCGGGACTGCGCTCGCATCTGGGAGAGCCGAGAGAGTGCGCTGAAGTTCTGGAAGACGTCCCAGGAGAACAGTGGCCGCGTAGAGAAGACGATCGCGGGAACACAGATCACCCCCGAGTCGAGGGTCCTCGACATCGGGGCCGGGCCCGGAACACTCGCTATACCCTTCGCCAAGAGGGTGGCCCACGTTACCGTCGTGGAGCCAGCAGAGGGGATGCTCTCCGTCCTCCGGGAGAAGATGGCCGAGGAGGGTTTGGAGAACATCGATATCGTCCAGAAGAGGTGGGAGGACGTGTTCGTGGCCGAGGACCTGGACCCGCCCTACGACGTGGTGATCGCCTCCTTCTCCCTGGGGATGCCGGACATCCGGGCGGCGATAGAGAAGATGATCGAGGTCTCCGCCACAGGCGGCCAGATCTACCTCTACCACTTCGCAGGAGAGACCCACTGGGACCGGGACTGCCGGGACCTCTGGCCGAGGCTTCACGGCAAGGAGTACACACCCGGCCCCAAGACCGATGTCCTCTACAATGTCCTCTATCAGATGGGGATCTACCCCCACATGAGCACCTTCCGGCTACATCACACCCAGCGGTTCGGCTCGGTGGATGAGGCGCTGGAGCACTTCCGCCACCAGTACAACATAACGACGGCGGAGCAGGAGACGATCGTCCGGGGGCACCTGGGCCGGGTTCTCAAGGAGGAGAACGGAGGCTTCGGTCTGCCTGCGTCCTCGATCAGGGTCAAGATCTGGTGGGAGAAATAGTCCGGAGGAATACGAAGTAGCGGGAAGGCGAGGCTACAGAGAGTATCCGATCTCATGCAGGTACTTTTTGGTCAGCTCCAGAAAGGTCAGGGTCTCCATCTCCCGCTGGTACCTCATATCGCTATTCCATCCTCCTTTACGCTCAAGAGAAAGGGGGTGCTGTACTCCTGGAAGGTCTTCGAAGGATAGACGATGGCTGAGATCACCACGTCGTGCCTCAGGGAGTAGTCCGCGATCAGATCGTCTATCGCATCCTTCTCCGCCCGGCTCAGCTCCCCATCCGCGAGGATCAGGAGGTCCACGTCTGAGGACGCCGAATAATCCCCTCTTGAATAGGAGCCGAAGAGGAGCAGTCCGACCAGCTTATCTCCCAGCGTCTCTTTCATCTCGGCCTTTAGCTCTTCAAGGAGCTTCAGGACTGCCTCGCGGTTCAATCTTTCATCCCTCCAATGCAGCGCTTTCGTTTGCAGGCACCATTCGAGACTCACCAAATCTGCATCTTATAGTGGTCGCCAATGAAATAAATATATTTTCGGATGCAGCGCTTCCGTATCCTCATGTCTAATCGACGTTGAAGAGAAGATCGCGGGAAGTGATGGCTTCCCAAGTCGCAGGTTCTGGATATTGGGGGGTCGTGCCCGGCCCCAAAGGCGATGGCCTCTATAAAGTCCGCCGCCAGATGAGGACCCGCCCGCCCTCACGTCCTGAACCATCCGCCTGCGGCGCAGCCAGCGGTTCGGCTCGATGGGGGGTGGCGATGGAGCACTTCCGCAGCCAGTACCGCATAACGACGACGGAGCAGGAGTCGATCGTCAGGGAACACCTGGGCCGGGTTCTCAAGGAGGAGAACGGGGGCTTCGGGCTGCCCGCGTCGTCGATCAGGGTCAAGACCCTTTGCCTGAAGCTGGATCATCATGTCCAAAACTCCTTTCTTCTCCCTTTCAACATGAGATACATGAAGAACGGAACCCCGATCACCGATGTCATGATCCCCGTCGGTATCACCGTCGGTGCGATGATGTTCATGGCGATGGCGTCGGCTGCGACCAAAACCACCGCCCCCAAGATCCCTGAAGCCGGGATCAAAAATCTGTGATCCCCTCCGAGGATCATCCGGGCCATGTGAGGCGCCACAAGTCCGATGAACGATATCGTCCCCGTGAAGCAGACGATCGTCGCCACCACCATGCTCGATACGAGCATTATGAATATCCTGACGTGCTCGGCGTTCACTCCGATGCTCTTGGCGGTCTCGTCGCCAGCGGTCATGATGTTCAGATCCCAGGCCTTGAGCATCAGAAGCGGTATGCATACCGCAAAGACCCCGAATATCAGGGGGATCTTGTTCCAGGAGAAGGCGGAGAGGGATCCCATCCCCCAAGAGGACATGAGCCGGAGCTGCTCGTCACTCGCGAAGTAATTGAATAGCTGGCTCATGGCGGAAAAGAAGTAGTTCACGGCGATCCCTGCGAGGATCAGCGTCTCCGATGTGGCCCCCTTGATCGCCGCAAGCCCTATGATGAAGCCGGAGCAGAGGAAGGCGAATAAGAATGCGTTGCCTATGAGAAGGTAGGGCCCGCCGATGATCGAGATCCCTACGACCGCCGCCATAGAGATGCCGAAATGGGCTCCGGCCGAGATCCCGAGGGTGAAGGGGCTTGCTAGCGGATTTTTCAATACCGCCTGCATGGCGCACCCGCACACCCCAAAGCCGATCCCTGCGATGATCCCGCCAACGATCCTCGGAAACCCGATGTTCCAGACGACCCTCGATGTCAGCAGGTCTACATCGAAGTAGCCGGGATAGAACTTGTCGATGATGGCGCAGTAGGCATCGGCGACGGAGATGTTCATGGGTCCTAGGGTTATGATCACACCCGACAGGATGACGATGGCGGCGATGATTACCATCATGAATAGGTACCTTGCAAATACGAAGGAGTCGTGGGCCTCCTGCATCCTGCTCCTCTTTCCCGCCCGGGTCGTGACTCGCCTCACCGTCTTCGTCATATCCACCACCAGGCTTTACCTATCGACGAGGGCTCGCTCGTACTGTGTTTGTGATTTTCAACGATGAAAGTAATATCAGACCGATGGCGAGAAGGCCCGCCAAGAGCCAAATGTCAAATGCCACTTTTTCGTCCCCCTGGAATTTCGTCTCGCTTGATATCAAAGAAATTCTAACGCATCACGAGCTTTCCGACTTGGGCCATCATATCTATGCGCTCTTCGTCCTACGCCTGGGAAAAATATCACTCAATGTCTTCACATGGTTTTTTTAGTTATATCTGCACTCGGATTAGGATTCTTAGCATGTGATTCGCACCACGGGCTTGTAAGGAGGCCACCTCTTGCTCCTCGATGTCGACAATCTTCCATAGATAATCGATCAAATCTTCCAAAAAGCCGCATGGAACCGTTGCAGAAAGGGTAAACGCTGACAAGACCGAACGCAGAGGTCGTTTCGTTAGCCTTCGTACCTGTAATATGCACTCTAATACCTCAAATATTATCACTAAATACTATCTTCTTATATCTTTTGGCATATCTACACCATAATCAACCTTAATAATTAGATCATTATTAATGTAATAATATTTGCCTGGGATTTACGCGGTTTGTGGAAGATATTCGGAGGTCCAGCTTATCAAACTATACATAAATGTGTCTGAAAAGATCTAAGTTATTGTATCTCACCGCGCTAACTATATACGTCCTAGTCTATTGCTTATGTTGCTTGAACTTTGTCCTTTGAGATTAACTTGCACAACATCATGAACTCGATTTACTAATGATGATTGTGATGTGCTAAATACACATAAAATCAGTGACTATAGTTGAACTGATTCTTAACCTATGGTTGACAATCATTACTCATATAGCATCCATAAAGAATAAATAGTAAGAATTAGTGCGATAAATGCTGTCATAGTTGTTAAATCGAAATGGTTGATATGGAGTGAGTATCGATGAAGGTGTCGAATATTATGAAGATCATCGAGTGTACAACGTTGGCTATGCTCTTGTTGTGCTTGACAGTATTGCCATCGATAGCAGAGACCAGTACGAATGTGAGTGTCGTGGATAGAACAGATGATTCGATCACGGTTGTCGACAAAATAGGACGAACCGTAACCGTGGACTTGCCCGTTGAAAATGTCATAGCCACAGATTATCGTCAGATGGACATTTTGCTCGCACTGGGTGCCGGAGATATGATTGTTGGAGTCGATAAAACATTTCATGATCGAATGCCCTACTTTGGCTTAAGCGATGTCCCTGATGTATCAGTTCATGCTCAAGAAATAAATTATGAATACGTTTTGATGCTGGAGCCTGATCTGGTGATAATACCGACCTCCCAAGGAGTTTCAGCCGAAGAGATCAGCAGTAAGCTGCTTGGAGTTCCAGTTCTGGTTTTGAGTATGAGTCATACGGATGTCATTCCAATAACAGATATGTTGGGTGAGGTTTTAGATAAAGAGGACGAGGCAGACAGACTCATCAGCTGGATAAACAAATACGATAATATCGTAGAGGAGAGGACCAAAGATCTTGATCCGCAGGATAATCCCACATACTTTTATGGATCTGTAACAGGTTGGAGGGCTTATAAACTGGATGCTGCAGATGGATGCGGTGGAATAGATATCGCCGCTGACCTTCCGTCAAATTCGGACGTTAGCTCTGAATGGATTTTATCCATGGACCCCGACTACATCTTCCTGGATGATATGCGTAGCGACATGAGCGGCTACGGATTCACCGAAGACGATGTCAAAGACAACCTGGACGCTCTGATTGAAGAGAGAGAGGGCTTCACTGATCTTTCTGCAACGAAAAACAATCACGTGTATCTTTTGCACAGGGACTGGGTCTCACAGCCAAGATGGATAGCGGGTCATGTCTGTATCGCCAAGTGGCTCCATCCCGATCTATTCGAGGATCTTTCCCCTGCTGAGATTCAGAAAGAGTATTTCAGAGAGTTCCACGGGATCGAACCCGAGGGAACTTGGGCCTATCCCAGTTCGTAGCGGTATCAGGCGAGGTTTGTGATACGGCAGACCTCTAACGTAGATTGACTTGTGGATGGTGGCCGTGTCATCATCCGTTATAGTTTATAAAAGTAAACATTTTGGTGTGTGACAACATGAAATCGGATTCGGATCTATCAGAGCTCAAGAACTCGATTAGAGAGCAGTGGGACGCCAATCAGAACTATGATAGCGGTCACGCTCATGGCGTAAATTCTGAGACGGAGAAAGAACTTTGGGGAAACGGAATTTCAGAACTGCTAGGTCGCAGTCCTGATCTAAAAATTCTTGATATTGGCACAGGTACCGGTTTTCTGGCTCTTCTTCTGGGAGGAATGGGCTACGACATAACCGCCGTAGATTGGTCCATGACCATGATGGAAAAGGCGAAAGAAAAGGCCAGTGCTGCCCAAATCCCCATCAAATTCGAGGTCCAAGATGTAGAGAACCTCACCTTTTCTGATGACTCCTTCGATGCGATTGTGAGCAGGCATGTACTTTGGACGCTGACGGACCCATCGAGAGCATCAAAGGAATGGGTCCGAGTGCTCAGGCCCGGGGGGATGGTAATAGCCGACATTCCACGCCAGGGATCGGATTCAGGAAAGCATCATTACGGAGAGGAGATCGGCAAAAAATTGCCGTTCGGCAACGGAGCCGATCCTGAACGGGTCATGGGCATCTTCAAGGAAGCCGGGCTTGGCAATATCAACCTGAAGCTTTTGGAAAAGCAGGGTGAGGATCATAGAAAGACGCTTCTAATCTATGGTGAGAAAATATGAGCGATCATATGCTATGGGCTGAGGCCAAGGACAAGGCGTCGGTGGGGGACCGGCTGAAAGGTTATGCGTTCTTCGGCCATCCCTCTAAGTCGACATCCATCTTTGCGCCTCGAATAGAATCCGCGTTTCTCCTGACTCCAGCAGGTGAGCGGCTTGGTCTGGACTTAAAAAAGGGAGAATGGCTGCCGGGATACGGAAATATGGAGTACTTGTTCTCGGATATGATGCTTTACTGGCCGGGAGACTATGTCTTCGGCTTGGTCAGATCTCCGGGAGTATATGATCTGTCCTGGCACGGTGGAAAGAGCGGGCTGTTTCTCTCACGCAGTTTCGCCAAGGTGATAATTCACGCCGAAGGTCAGAACGCCCAGGAGTCCCAGGGCGCGTGGGATGCAGGTTTTCCGCTGGAGATACTTCCTGAGAGCGCTCCCTACAGCGTAAAGGCGATGGAGAGTCTCAAGCTTAAGGTGAAGTATCTGAACCAGCCTGTGAAGGCCAGCTACTATGCATCTTACTGGGCATGGGATGAAAGCGGCGATCCAAGAGTTCAAAGAGGGACGACTGAAGAAGACGGCTCGTTCTCCGTCGATCTGAGCCGTGGCGGGATGTGGATCATAGATGCCAGCCTCACCCAAGAGGAGTCTGGAACCTTGATCGCGGATAGCTCCAAATCAAAACACTACAAGGCGGGGGATGTGCTGGAGTACAAAACAGTCCAAGTAAAGACTGAGCTTACGATATGGGTTCGAGAAAAATAGGAATCGAGCACGTCCCTAAAAGTAGCTGGACTTAGAAATCGGGGCCGGGTCAAGCCCCAAGGGCGACGTCTTCTACAACGTCCGCCGCCAGATGGAGACCCGCCCCCACGTCCAGATCTTCCCGCCTGCGGCGCAGCCAGCGGTTCGGCTCGGTGGGGGAGGCGATGGAGCACTTCCGCCACCAGTACCGCATATCGACGGCGGAGCAGGAGGCGATCGTCCGGGATCACCTGGGCCGGGTTCTCAGGGAGGAGAGCGGGGGCTTCGGCCCGCCCGCATCCTCGATCAGGGTCAAGATCTGGTGGGTGGTGGTGTAGCTAGATGGATGGTTTGGTCGAAAGCTGACCGAGGGGCTGCTAAATGGTGGGATAGGGTCGGAGGCGCCTTCTCCCCAAAATGGCCCCCCCCCAAGTGCAATATGAAAAACAATTTTAAGTGCAAGATGCTATAGGGTATTTGGTGTAGGCATTTGGTCGACCAAGTGGAGATTCATCGAAAGTCCATAAGCGATAAAGTCGAAGACCGCAAAGACGCAGTTGATCGATTCCGCAGTAATTTTCTCGGCTCTTCGCTACTTCGTGTGGGTAACCTCTAGATAACGATAAGCTGACACGGTCATGCAAATGCCTGCCTTGAGTCCTGCTTTTACGGCGGTTGGTAGCGATACATCTCGTGGCGTTCTTATTTCCGGGAATCATGAAGTCGCTACGACAGGACTACTGAATCTAAGATCCCTTAAATTTACCCACAAAAAACAGCGAGGAGCCATTTTCTCATTCTTCCCGACAAAGAGTCCGCCTGGCAAGATCTTCATCGCTTGACCGGCGACGAGGACAGCGATGTGCGATTTTGGGCAGCCAACGCTCTTGGCGCCGCGTTCTCCAACGTTCCCGACAAAGAGTCCGCCTGGCAAGATCTTCATCGCTTGACTGGCGACGAGGACAGCGATGTGCGATTTTGGGCAGCCAACGCTCTTGGCGCCGCGTTCTCCAACGTTCCCGACAAAGAGTCCGCCTGGCAAGATCTTCATCGCTTGACCGGCGACGAGGACAGCTATGTGCGAGTGTCCGCAAACCATTCTCTGGGCAGGGCCTCGATATTCAAGGCGACAGAGGCTGAGGGCGAAGAGGACTTCAGGAGAGTGCTGGAAAATGCACTGCAGTATTTCGAGAGATCCGCAGCAGAAGCTTCGTTATTCAATCCTGCCAAATTCTGTCTTCCTTTCTATCGGTCGTTTTACATTCTTACCTTCAAGAAGGAGGGCTCTGAAGCAGAGGTACAGAAATCTCTGACCGTGGCAAAAAGTGCATCAGAAGGATCTAAGAGCAAAGAGGATCTTTTGGAGGCCGTAGAAAATCTATCAAATGCCCTGAAAGAAACCCAAAGTCTGCGAGAAAGGGGGTTTGAAGCTGCAAAATGCGATCTCAATTCTTACAGACGATATTGCGACCGTGCAGCAGAGCTTCTGAACGAAACCGAAGAGAGGGCACCAGGAGCAACGAGAATTCTCAAGAGAGGACTGCCGATAATCGATCAGCAGATAAAGGATCTGCTTAAAGAGATCAGGGACAAGTCAGAAGATATCTGTAAAACTGGCGACCCTCTTGAGGCGGAGTTGGGTTGTAGAATACAAAAACATGCTACATCTGCCCTGGAAAAAAACTGCGATCCAATTAGAGTTCAAAAGGAAGTTAATTATATGCTTAATGATTTAGACTTATGGAGCGATTTGACTACAAATTCATATTTAAAAAAATATATAAAATCTTCAATTGAAGAAGCTAAGATGGAAGACGAGACAGATAGACAACTTTCAATAATTCGTCATACGGTGGCTATGATGAGCAGAAAGGATACATCAAAATATGTGATCGAAGATTCAGCGGTGCAGATAGCCGAGGGGCAAGGTCATGATCAGAAAATAAACATATCATCTGACCCCAATAAGGAAATTCACCAAAATATCACAGAAAGTTCAAAGGACGAAAGGCCGTGGTACAAGGACAGAACTTACTTAATCACCGCAATTGGTGTTTTAATCGCAGCAATGGCTTTTTTAGTATCAATATTATAACTAACAATCCATTCTTCATCACTTCCTCGGAGGTGGCGGAGAAGGTGAGAGAGGTCTTTGGCCCTTGAGCAGGTTGCGAAGGGAGATCGCCTTCAAGTTCCATCTCCCTGAAGCGAACCATCCCCAAGAGATTTTCGATCCCCTCAGTAGTGCACCAGCGTCCCCTCCATCTTCGCCTTCCGGACCGCGTATCTGAAGGCGAGGAGGCTCGCCGGTAAGAGCAACGCTGAGAAGAGGATGAGGGTCCCCACGTCCGGCGCCAGCTCCCGCAAGCTGTAGCCCTGGAGGAGGGCGTGCCTCATCCCGTTCAGCGAGTAGGTCATCGGCAGAAGGTGCGAGACGGTCTGGAGCCACGCCGGCAGGACCGCGATCGGGAAGAAGACCCCCCCGAATAGCTCCGAGGTGCTCATGAAGAGCATGTTTATCGGGTCGCCCCTCTTGAAGATCATGATGAAGCTGGCGGAGAGGATTCCGATGCTGCTGAAGCATATTATCGTGAGGCCGAGGATGATCAGCGCCCCAAGGACGTTGGCGCCCGCGAGGCTCACGCCGAGAAGGACCCCTATGACGAGGTAGAGGAGGACTCTGAAGGATGCGAAGATGAAGTTCCAGAGGGTCGAGAGGGTGATGATCGCCGAGGCGTCGGTGGGGGTGACGAGCATCGCCTCCAGGGTCCCCATCATCTGCTCATCCCGGACGCTCTCGGAGAACCCCCGGAGCGAGACCATCAGATACCCCGAGAAGGCGATCCCGATCAGAACGAAGGAGAAGTAGTCGCCGCCGTAAGGCTCCAGATATTTCATCCCGGCAGTGCCGATCAGCTTTGCGACGAAGTAGTAGGTGAGGATGTTGAAGAACATGAAGAAGAGCCGGAGGAAGAACTCGAACTTGTAGCTCATCTGGAGCATGTAGCTTCTTTTCACAAAGGACATTGCCTTTGGAAAGATCATACTTCACCCCTCCTCCGACCAAGGCCGCCGCCACGGCGGGGAAGGCCCCTCCGATCGAGGCGGAAGCCTGGAGCTGCCGCTCCTGCCCTCTCCTCAAACTTCTTTCCGGTATAATGCAGAAATACATCGTTGAGCTTCGAGCCATCGCCGAGGGCCGTCTTCAGCTCGCCGGGGCTTCCGATGGCCTTTATATTTCCATCGTCGAAGATCGCTACCCGGTCGCAGAGCTGCTCCGCCTCTTCGAGGTTGTGGGTCGATATGAATATCGTCTTCCCTCGCTCTCTCACGATCTCCTCTTTTATGAAATCCCTCAGCCCCTGGGCAGCTCCCGGATCGAGGCTCCTCGTCGGCTCGTCCATGAGTAGGACCGCAGGATCGTTGAGGAGTCCCCGAGCGATCGCCATCCTCTGCTTCATCCCAGCAGAGTAGTTAAGGAACCGCTCGTCAGCGGCGAATTTAAGGTCGACGACCCCGAGAAGCTCATCGACCATATCCCGCGCGTCGTCAGAGTAGAAGTTGTGGAGCGAGGCGAAGAACTCCAGGTTCTGCCTTCCTGTGAGCCTCCAGTAAAAGCTCCTCTCATCGGTGGTGACAAGGCCAATCGACTCGCGGACCTTTCCGCTCTCCTTCTCGACGTCGTAGCCGTTTACGCGGGCAATGCCCTCCGTCGGAAGGATCAGGGTACAGAGGATCTTTATCAGCGTAGTCTTGCCGGCGCCGTTTGGTCCGAGGATGCCGAAGACCTCTCCCTTTTCGACCAAGAGGTCGACTCCGTCCACCGGCGCGATTCCACCCAGCTCTGGCCGACGACGGACGAGATCTGCGATGCCCTTCGGTACCGTGAAAGTCTTTGTCAGCTTGATCGTCTCAATAGCCTTCTCCCCGATAGTCCCGCCTCCAGATACCGCAACTCCAAAATATGTCCTTCACAAAACCGCCGCTCACTAAATCGCCATATTCGCTCTTCAGAACAATGGTCGCATCATGATAGCCTGATCTCCTTGATCTCCGATAGGCTGCGAGGAAACCCGGTTCTTCTCCTTCCGTTCGAGAAGAAACTCCCATCGTGGTTCGGACGCGAGCCGTTCCTCTTGATCTGCTTTACAGGCACGATGAAAGGCGCCTCCGACTGAGACCTCACCGCCACCTCGACGTTGTAGATCGCCTCGATATTCTCAGGGGTCAGAACCGAGGCCGGGTCACCAACGGCCATTATCTTCCCCTTCTTCATCATGATTATCCCGTCAGAGTACCTCGATGCGAGGTTGAGGTCGTGAAGGGCTATCAGGGCCGTCATCCTCCTCTTTCTCACAAGGTCGCTGACGATGTTCATTACGTCGAGCTGATGCCATATGTCCAGGTTGCTCGTCGGCTCGTCAAGGAGCATCACCTTCGTATCCTGGACGAGGGCTCTTGCTATCAACACCTTCTGCTGCTGCCCTCCGCTCAGCTCGCCAAAGCTGCTCATGGCGAGGTCCTCGATCCCGAGAAGCCTCAAGACCTCCCAGACCTTCTCCTCGTCGTCGTCGCTGGAAAGCCAGCCGATGTGGGGCCTTCTGCCCATCAAGACGGTATCGAAGACATTGGACGAGAAGGTCCGGGCTGAGCTTTGGGGCACGTAAGAGAGGTTTTTTGCGATCTCCATCCGATCCATCTTCGTCACGTCTTTTCGGTCGATCAGGATGCTCCCGCTCTTCGGCGTGAGTATCCGGTCGATGCACTTGATCAAGGTCGACTTTCCAGAGCCGTTCGGCCCCACGATCGTCACCAGACGCGAGGGCCCGATCTCAAAGCTTACGTCTTTGAGGATCATTGAGCTGTTGTAACCAAATTCGATTCCCTTTGCCTGAAGCTGGATCATCATGCCCAAAACTCCTTTCTTCTACCTTTCAACATTAGATACATGAAGAACGGAACCCCGATCACCGAGGTCATTATCCCCGTCGGTATCACCGTCGGAGCGATGACGTTCATTGCGACGCCATCGGCTGCCACCAGAACCACGGCCCCCAGGATCCCTGAAGCCGGGATCAAGAATCTGTGATCACCGCCGAGGATCATCCGGGCCATGTGGGGGGCCACAAGCCCAATGAAGGATATCGTTCCCGTGAAGCAGACGACCGTTGCCACCACCACGCTCGATATCAGCATTATGAATATCCTGACGTGCTCAGCGTTCACGCCGATGCTCTTGGCGGTCTCGTCGCCTGCTGTCATTATGTTCAGATCCCAGGCCTTGAGCATCAGAAGAGGTATGCATACTGCAAAGACGCAGAGTATCAGAGGGATCTTGTTCCAGGAGAAGGCTGAGAGATCTCCCATCCCCCAGGACGTCATGAGCCGGAGCTGCTCGTCGTCGGCGAAGTACTTGAAGAGCTGGCTCATGGCGGAAAAGAAGTAATTCACGGCGATCCCCGCGAGGACCAGCGTCTCCGATGTGGCGCCCTTGATGGCCGCAAGCCCTATGATGAAGCCCGAGCAGAGAAGGGCGAAGAAGAAGGCGTTGCCTATGAGAAGGTAAGGTCCGCCGACTAACGAGATCCCTATGACCGCCGCGAGGGAGATGCCGAACTGGGCCCCGGCCGAGATTCCTAGGGTGAAGGGGCTTGCGAGCGGGTTTTTCAGTACCGCCTGCATTACGCACCCGCATACCCCAAAGCCGATCCCGGCGAGGATCCCGCCCACGATCCTCGGAAACCTGATGTTCCAGACGACTCTTTTTGTCAGAGGTTCAACATCGAAGTAGTCCGGATAGAACCTGTCTATGAGGGCGCGGTAGGCATCGGCGAC
Organism: Methanothrix harundinacea; assembly: GCA_002502785.1. GTDB lineage: Archaea > Halobacteriota > Methanosarcinia > Methanotrichales > Methanotrichaceae > Methanocrinis > Methanocrinis harundinacea_A. The sequence continues at coordinate 20,740 of DAQG01000047.1, forward strand.
GGAGATGTCAAGAGGCCCGAGGGTTATGATCACCCCCGTCAGGATGATGATGGTGGCGATGATCACCATCATGAAGAGGTACCTTGCGGATACGAAGGAGTCGTGGGCCTCCTGCATCCTGCTCCTCTTTCCTGCCCGCGTCGAGATTCGCCTCACCGTCTTCGGCATATCCACCACCCGGCCTTACCTCTCGACGACGGCTCTCGCAAGCCCCGCGGTCGCACAAATGTCCTCGGCAGAGCGCCTGGGCGCGTCAGAGCCGGTCGAGACTACGATGAGGTTCTTCTCTTTCGCTATCTCGGTGAGGGTCTGAAACTCCCTCAGCTTCATGGCGGAGGGCTTCTCCTCATATAGGGTGGCGGCGTCGTTCATCCTCTGGGATGCCTGAAACTCGCCCTCGGCGAGGATTATCCTCGCTCTCTTCTCCCGCTCGGCCTCCGCCTGCCTTGCTATCGCTCTGAGCATGTTCTCTGGAAGGGCCACGTCTCTCAAGGTGGCGGTCACAACCTTGATCCCCCAGGGGTCGGTCATCTCGTCCAGGATTATCTTAACCTCCTTGTTCAGCTCGTCCCGGTTGGAGAGGATCGTGTCCAGCTCGTTTTGGCCGAGTACGTCCCTCAAGGTCGTCTGGGCGAGAAGGGCGGTTGCAGCTCCGTAGTCCTCCACCTCCACGATCGCCCTCGTTGAGTCCGTCACTTTGTAGTAGATGACGGCGTCGACGTCGACGCTGACGTTGTCGCTGCTTATCACCGTCTGTCTCGGAACGTCCAGCTCTCGGACCCTCAGGTCCACCTTGACGATCCTGTCGACGATCGGTATTATCAGAAATAGACCCGGCCCCTTCTCTCCCAGGAGCTTTCCGAACCGAAAGACGACGGCTCGCTCGTACTGTCTTGTGATCTTCAACGATGAAAATAAAATCAGGCCGATGGCCAGAAAGCCTGCCACAATCCGGATGTCCAATGCCACTTTTTCAGCCCTCCTGGAATTGCAATTTCATAAAATTACGACATATCACGAGCTTTCCGACTTGGTCCACCATATCATGGCGCCCTTAGTCCTCCGTCTGAAAATTAACCCATCACCATCTTCTGTGAGGTTTTTGGCTAGGTAATCCTTCAAAAGGGGCTCGTTCTCCTCAGGGATCTCCCTCATCGTCTTCCACCGCTCTACGGCCTCATCGAGGCTCCCGTAGCGCTGAACGTGTTCAGCGTCCCTGATCTCAACGTTGGCGTAGATCCCCATGTCATGGAGTATGTTGTAGAGGAGCATGTAATCAGACCGAAAGCCTCCACCTCGCCTCGGCGGCCTATCGTAAACCCGCTCCCAGAGCTCCTCCTCAAGGTCGTCGAAGAACCACTTGCCAGCAGAGGTGAAGATGTAGACGCGCCTCTTCGCCGCCGCGTTCATCTTCGCCACCGCCTCCTGCAGGTCGAACATCCCCAGGGAATGAGATGCAATCACCACATCGTGAAGCTCAATGTCCACACCAAGCTCCACGTCCTCCCACCTTTTTTGAATGCACTGATAGTTGGAGAGGCCCCCCTCGGCCATGTTCACCTCGAGATAGCTCAGCATCCCTCCAGACTGATCTATTGAGGTCACATGCTTCACAATTTTCGCCATGGGAACCGAGAGGCGGCCGGTGCCCGCGCCGACGTCCAGGACGGTGTAATCCGGATCGAGCCGCATGCTTGCCACCTGCCAATCGGTCCGTTCGTTTCTCTCTTTCGTCGACCTGTTGAACTCTTCAGCTCTCTTATCCCAGTGATCGGCGGGGTTTTCACGACCCCTTCTTCTGCGCCCCTCAGAGATCATCGCCTTTCGAAGCTCGTTCCAGTTTATTATGCTGGTCAATCTTTTTCCTCCGTGATTTCTGATTGATCGGATTATGGAGGAGTGGGGAAACTTTTGTCCTCCACCCCCCAAAACTCAAAAATTTACTCCGGGTTCAGGTATTCCCTCGGCCAGACCATGTAGTCTGCGTACTCGGTGAAGACGCCGTCAACTCCGAGGAACGCCTTGAATATCTCGTTCCCCTCTTTTTCTATGTCCAGGTCCTCGAACTCGTCGGGATGGAGGAGCTTTGCCATGTAGATCATGTTGCAGAGGATTCTGTCTGGTGGTCTGCCCCTGCAGTGAGGTGAGAAACAGTTGTAGACGTTTCCGTTCTGGACGGAGGCTATCGATTGAAGGTCTGGAGAGGTCAATATGAAATCGGTGGCGTCTTTGTTATCGGGACTGCTGCAGGCGAGGAAGATGTAATCCGGGTTCCAGGCGATGATCTGTTCGATCCCGACGTTTATGGAGGTTCCCTCGCAATCCTTTGCCACGTTAATCCCGCCAGCGATCTCTATGGGCTCGTATTTGGTCTCGGTGCGGGTGAAATCGCGCCCTTCCTTCGGGTCGTAGAAGCCCTTAGTAGCGCCCCGGGAGGCGAAGTAGACCTTCGGCTTCTCGCTTTCGTCCAAGGTATCTGTAACGGATTTTATCATATCGATTTTGGACTCGATGAAACCGATGAGCTCGTCAGCCTTCTCCTCCTTATCGAGGACGTCGCCGATGGCTGCGATCTGGCCGTAGAGGCCGCCATCGTAATCGTATACCCAGCTGTCTCCTCCGGCGACGACGCAGGGGCAGCCCACCTTGTTCTCGAAGTCCTGGACGTTCGTCACGCTGGATGTGATGATCACGTCCGGTGCGAGGGAGGTCATCAGCTCGTAGTATATGTCATATCTAGTGCTCGTCTCCGGAAGGTCCGGCAACGTTCCGCCGAGAATGGTGTTGTAGCAATCCAGGCATCCCTCGTCGAAGACGCTGAAGGTGGTAGGACAGAGGCACGACTTGACGGCCTGCTCTGAGGCGACTACCTTGTCACCATCTCCCAAAGCGATGACTATGCGACAGGTGTCAGGCTCCCGGGTGATGATCCTCTCGATGGGCTTGTAGAAGGTCACCTCTCGGCCCGCGGTGTCGATTATCGTTCTCGGATAATTTTCATTGATCTGCTCGATCCTCTCCAGCTCCTCAGAGGTGATCTTGTCATCGTCGTAAGAGCTCTGAGCGGCCTCCATCTCTTCGTCCGATACGATCATGTCGCCGTCAAGGTCGCCTGGTACCACCACTTCGTAGGCGACGGTTGGCATGACCCCGAGTGAGATCGAGATTGCCAAAAGAAGGAGAATGGGCAAACTTAAGATTTCGTGAGTCTTTTTACTTATCAATACCATTTTTAGCCCGCCTTATTTATGATTATATTCTACGAAGCTAAGAATGATATACACTATTTATCCCTTTTGATGCTAAATGTATGAAAAAAACATTAAGCAGGTGTCATAATCCTATAGTTCCTGGGAGTATTGCGCTCCATCTTCTTTTGCGCCTTTCCGGAGCCACCGTCTTTCGAAGACCGGTCCCTTTCGTCTGTTTTGATGGGGTCGTGTGTAGCTGGGGAGGGGGGCTGCCATCCCCCTCTCCCAAATTCCAAAATTTACTGTGAGTTCAGCCACTCCCTAGGCCAGACCATGTAGTCTGCGTACTCTGAAAAGACGCCGTCGACCCCTAGGAAGGCCTCGAAGATCTCGTTGCCCTCTTTCTCCAGATCCAGGTCCTCGAACTTGTCGGGGTGGAAGATCTTTACCATGTAGATCATGTTGAATAGGCTTTTGTCTGGCGGCGCCCCCCTGCAGTGAGGTGCAAAGCAGTTGTAAACGTCCCCGTTCTGGACGGAAGCTATCGATTGAAGGTCAGGAGAGGTCAATACGAAATCGATGGCATCTTTGTTATCGGGACTGACACAGGCGAGGAAGATGTAATCCGGATTCCAGGCAATGATCTGTTCGATCCCGACGTTTATGGCAGTTCCTTCGCATCCTTTTGCTACGTTGATCCCACCGGCGATATCTATGGGCTCATAATCTGTCGGTCGTGACTTCATAATAGGTTGATTTTTATTTTTATCGAATACCCCGCAGCTTGCTGCGGGGTGTGCTGGCGCAACTTGACTGTAAAAACTTGAATTAATAAAATTGAGTGCTCTTAATGAATCTCCTGATTTGTTTATCTGCCACGTATGCGTTTCACAAGGTTGTTATAATATTCTAATAACATAACACTTCTTTGTAATTCTAATATTATTTCCCTTCACACCATAATTGTAGCTGGAGAGTGACGCGAAAATACATGAACTGCATCCAAAAATTCAATCCTAGTATATTTATATAATTAATACTATTCGATATACATAATTGACATCCCATTGCCTGAAAAGTCGGACCTTCCCTTTCGCCTAAGACCCCACCCTTCTCCCAGCCAGAGGCAGAGTGAAGCAGACGGCGCAACCCCGGCCAGGCTCTGACTCTATCCAGACTCGCCCGCCGTGAACCTCTATTATCCTCTTGACTATGGCAAGACCCGCTCCGGTCCCTGGACTATTCTTGTCGATCTTGTAGAATAGGCCGAAGACCTTCTCCTGCTGGTCGTGGGGAATTCCTGGACCGTTGTCCCGGACGAAAAAGGCGGTCGCGCCGTCCACCTCCCTCCGAAAGCCGATATCAATCCTAGGCCGGGGCCCGTCCGCCGCGTATTTCGCACAGTTCTCGATGAGGTTCGCGAGAGCCTCCACCATTCTCAGACGGTCGACAGAGACCGCGGGCATCCCCTCGGCCACCGAGACCTCGATCCCCTTCGCCCTGACCGCCTCCGCCGTCTGGTCCAGAGCCTCGGCGGCGATCTCGGCAAAGGATACGTCCTCGGGAGGGTTGACGGCCTTTCCGATCCTGGACAGCTCCAGGGCGTCAGCGAAAAGCCGGTCCATCCTGGACGCCGCCCCCTCGATCCGCACCAGGTCCGCCTCGACCCTCTCGCGGTCGCCCTTCTCGGCATCTTCGCGAAGGCAGGCGGCAAAGCCCTTCATCGCCATGAGGGGGGACCTGAGGTCGTGAGAGACCGTATAGACGAAGCTCTCCATCTCGGCGTTCTTCGCCTCAAGCTCCGCCGTCCTCGCCTCGAGCGCCTCCATCGCCCGTATCCGGACTATGGCGTTCCCGATCATGGCCGAGATCGTCTTGAGGGCGGTTCTGCTGGCTATGGGAACCCTGTCCAAGGTGTGAGATCCGATGCTGTAGCATCCGATGACCTTATCCTGGTGGAGGATGGGCACGACGGCGATAGATCGGATACCCTCGCACACCCTGGCCTCTTGGAGGGGAAGGTCAGAATCCTGGAACCGGATGTAGATGGGCCTGCCCACCATCACCTTCTGGGCCCTTTTCGAATCTCGCTTCTGGTTTGAGATCAGACTCCGAAAATCCTCGCCAAGACCTTTCGAGTGGGCGAGCAAAAGATCTCCAGAGCTCTCGTCAAATAGGTAAATGGTGCCGCAATCCATATCCGATATATCGATCGCAGTTTCGACGCAGATCTTCAGAGCCTGCACAAGAGAGGTCGTCTCCGAGAGCTTCATGGACATGTCCCGCTGAAGGAGAAGCTGTCTGCGAGTGCGCCTCCGATCCGTTACGTCGTGGACGATACCCTCCACCTCCGAAGGACGGCCACTTCTGTCGCAGACGTTCCGGACCCTCTCGTAAACCCACCGGACCTCTCCATCTTTTCGAAAGATCCGATAAATCAGTTTGGCGGTGCCACCTGGAGAATCCATCAATTTTTCATTAATTTCAACGAACTTCGGACGGTCGTCTGGATGGATCAGCTGATCCCATCGAACCCTTCCCCGAGAAAAATCCTCCTCGGTGTACCCTGTTATCGCCACCACCTGACCGTGAACGAAGGTGGGGACGGATCCGGGAGGGTTTCGAAAGGCGATGCCTGGAACGTTCTGAACAAAGGTCCGATAGCGCTCCTCGCTCTCCTGAAGGGCCCTTTTGGCCCGGCATCGGTCGGCGGCCAATCGGATGTGATGAGAGAGCTGTGCGAACATCAGAGCGGGGCCGCCGTTCTTCTGGAGGTAATAGTCGGCACCGCAGTTCAAAGCCTCGATCGCCACCTCCTCCCGGCTTCTTCCCGTAAAAAGGATGAAGGGGATCTCCGGGTCCCTCTCCCGGACGGCCTTCAGCAGGGTTATTCCGTCCATCTCCGGCATCGCATAATCGGAAACTACAACGTCGTAGCGCGAGGCTTCGGTCAAAAGCTTTTCAATCGCTGCTCTGGCCGATGACACCATATCGACAGAAATACTACCCGATTTTTCTAAGAAAGTTTTGGTAAGCTCCATAATCACAGGATCGTCGTCCACCATCAGAACCTGAATTATGGGCATCCCCCGCCGACCTCCTAGCGAGTACGGTCTACATTCAAAACTATCGTATTAGTAAGTTCCGATACAGTTTCACAGGTTCGGCCCAAATGTCCAGCGCCCAATCCAGATTCAGAGATTTTTCAAATTCTGTCGATTCGAACGATCCGGCCAGAACGAAAGAGAAAAAGTGATATCATACGAAGGCCATTCGTAAACCGACATGGATCTAGAACCCACGACATTCACCCCGATAGGCGTCGTTCATTGCGACTTCGGCGAGCCGTCGGACCCCAAGACCATGAGAAACTCCCTCTGCACCCTCGAAATCGACGAGAAATACCAAAAAGCGCTGGAGGGCATCGAGAAGTTCCGCCACATCTTCGTCATCTACCACATCCACCGCGCCCTGGGCTATGACCTTCTAGTCCACCCCATGGGAGACGAGTCGATCCCAAAGAGGGGCCTATTCGCCACCAGAACTCCGAGAAGGCCAAATCCCATCGGCCTTACGGTGGTGAAAGTCCTGAACGTCGAGAGAAACAAGATTACGGTCACCGGCCTTGATGCCCTGGACAAAAGCCCCATTCTGGACATCAAACCCTATGAGGAGCACTTCGACTCACCCGAAGGGGTGGAGGCAGAAAAGGACCCCGATTACCGACCAAAGGAAGGCTGAGATCGATCCCGTCTGCCAAAGAGCGCCGGGAGGTCTGTCTTCACCTAGGAGATCGCAGTTCCGAAGGAGATGAACTTCGCCGACTTCAACGGCACCGTCAGGGACGACGACGCCACCCAGACCAACTACAAAGGGCGGCACCTCTACTATTACTTCGAGGGGGTGAGGCACCCGGCGACGTCAAGGGTCAGGTTGTGGGCGGAGTCTGGTTCGTCGACATTCCCGAGAGCTTTCCCTCCGAATGAAAACGGCTGTCTGGAACCTCAATTTTTGAGGGTCCGTCCAACCCGACGGTCTGCCTCTCGGAATCTTTAAACGTTGAACAGCAGGATAGGGGCCTCGGTGATAAAATTGAAGATCACAACCGTGCTGGCCCTGGTGATCGCGTCGGTGGCCATCGTCGCCATCGGAGCGGCAGCCCCTGCCAACACCATCGATCTCGCCTCCAAAGAAGGGGTCGGCGAGTACCTGGTGGACCAGGATGGAATCACCCTCTACTACTTCGCCAACGACGTTCCCGAGAGCGAAGCGAGCAGCTGTGGCGACACCTGCATTCAGTACTGGCCGCCTTTCCACACAGGCCAGATCATAATACCGGGGAAGCTGAGCTCCTTCGACTTTGACACCATCTACTGGGAGGACGGCACTGCCCAGACCACCTACAAAGGATGGCCCCTTTACTACTACACCAACGACTACAACCCCGGCGACGTCAGAGGCCAGGGGATAAACGACGTTTGGTTCGTGGCTGGTCCCACGATGATGCCCTGAGTGAGGAGACCTTCGCCCACCTTTTTTGGCCCTTCAGCCATATGAAGCGACCCAGCAGAAACTAGCGACCGCTAGGTGGCCGTTGCTGATGGATAACGATATGACGGCGTAGAAACAACTCATTCATTATGACGAGGGCGACGGATCTGGACGAATCCCGAACTGGCCGATACTGGGAGGTGGACCTTCTCCGCGGCATCGCCGTTGTGATGATGATCGCCTTTCACGCTCTCTACGACCTTGACTTCTTCTCCAGCCAGGATCTCGTCGACGTCCATTCTGGGGTCTGGTCCCTCTTCGCAAAAGCCACGGCTTCGATATTCCTTCTTCTCGTAGGGGTATCCCTTAACATCAGCTCTGCCAGGGCGAGGTTCAGGGGAGAGGACCGCTTTTTCCGATATTTTCGCCGGGGGGTCGGGATCTTCTCCTGGGGGATGGCGATCACCCTCTCGACGATGCTCCTTCTGGGAGAGGGGTTCGTCGTCTTCGGCGTGCTCCACCTCATCGGCATCTCCATAATTTTGTCTTACCCGTTCCTGAATAGGGGCCATCTCGACCTTTTCCTGGGATCGGTGGCAATATTCATCGGCCTTTTGATTTGTCAGTTCTCCTTCAAATATCCCTGGTTCCTGTGGCTCGGTTTAGTTCCCCGCCACTTTTACTCCGTAGACTACTTCCCCCTCCTGCCCTGGTTTGGCGTCGTTTTGGTGGGTATCTCCCTCGGAAACTTCCTCTACCCCGATGGAGCGAGAAAAGTTCGCCTCCCCGATCCTTCGACCAGACCCCCAGCAAAGCAGATCTGCTCGATCGGAAGAAACTCCCTTGCGATTTATCTGATACACCAGCCGATACTAATAATATTGATGCAACTTTTCGGGATCGTCGAAGTCGGGAAAGGGCTCGTCCTTCATATGCCATAAGAATCGAGTCGAAGATCTTTTGGGGCAGACGACCAAAAACGGACGGGAAATGTGAAGGCATGTAAGATATTTAAATGTGGTGTGCGAGGCGCAAGGTAGCGCCTTGCACCAATTTCGAGGTTACTTCTTGGAGAGCTTGGGTGTTATCGCTGCAAGATAAATCGCTGCCAGGGCCACGACGACGTAGACTACCTTCTCGAGGATGGGCATCCATCCCAAAAGAATGCTCACCAAGTTGTACCCAAAGGCATAAAGCCCCCAGTTAAGACCGCCGACTATTACCAGCACTATGGCCAGCAGATCTATGGGAGCTAACTTAGCCAATCCTAACACCTCCTAATCGACAATTCACAGAAGTATTAAATAAACTTTTTGGATTTTTAAAGTAGAAGTTAGCAGGGTTGCAAGCCATTTCGAAATATATCTTAAACATGTCGATTTGATTGAAGCCGATTTGTTTCATAAAACGTGCCAGATAGAACGTATAACAAATCATTTAAACAGCATTTTTTAAAAATATATGCATAAGTATTCAAATCGTTTTTGGATATGATATCCCCCGTTTCTGACCTTTGCCCTCTCTCCTTCGACCCTGACATCGAGGGAGACGAGGCCGGAGAAAAAGCCCCTCGGGGAGGTGGGCATGCCCATCATCCGGGCGGCCATGACCGGGTCCCTGTACGCCAGGTCCCATCCGCCGTCCCTGAAGGCCGCAGAGATCACCACTTCGTATGCCCTCCACCGGAAAGTCCTCACCTGGGGCAGATTTTCCGCCACGTCAAGTGCCGCCTTCAGCCCATCTTCTGAGGAGGACGCGTTCATCTTTGGATAATCGCCACTGAGCAGGACTTCTCTGGATAGGGCGTCGTAGCTGTAGACTCTGACATCGCCCCCGTCCTCGGCGAGAACGGTCCATTCGAAGAGGTTAGTGGCCGGAAAGGCCCTCGCATCATCGCCGAAGATCACCTCTGCCCGATCCTTCTCCGCGAGCCTGACGCACCCGGTCAGGACCAGAAAAAGGAGAAGGAGAATGATCATTTTTTGGGGATCGATGAGTCCTTGCCTCTTGACCTCGATGATCAAAATTCCGAGGCTGGCCAGGAGTAGAGGGGTCTCGGAGTAGAAGAATATCTCAGCTGAAATCCTTGTAAAATCAATTGGGTAGAGTAGGGGGATTCCCCGGGTGGTCAGGCCGTCGAGGGCCAGGTGGACCAGAACGCCGACGTATGCGAAGAGGATCGCCCTTCTTGTGAACTTTGGATCGAGGCCGAAGTGCTGCGAGATCTGGGAACGAACCGGCCCGACGGTGGCGAGAAAAAGAACGAGTATGGACGCAAAAAAGCCGAAAAGGAGGGTGTGGGTGATCCCCCGATGCACCAGAAGAAAGAAGTTCGGATGGATCCAGTTTATCGGGAGGAGGAATATGTCAAGGTCAGGAGCAAGCCCCCCCAGGGCGAGAGCCGCCACCTCTTCGGCGCTCTTTTTGAGCCACCTTCCCAGGAGAAGAGGGAGAGCTACGTGGGTGAAGAGGTCCATTCGGCCTCCATCAAGACGCGGTCCGAACTCATAAAATCAGAGGTCATCGAATCCACCGATTTTGACGTGAGCCCTTATCCAGGCAAAACCAATACCTTTCGCTCATATCAGGCCGGACAGACCAAAACCCACCCACCACACATTGTAGCACTCTTCGATCGATGAGCCCAGCCTCGAGAAACCCGGTCGATTGGACAGGGGCCGAGTCTTCGGGATTATCTATATCCATGAGGGTCTGAAACCTTATAACTTATTGGTCTCAAGAATAAAAAATTGGGTCAAATATGAAGCTGAAAGTTCTGGTGGACAACAATACCCTCATCGACCGCTACTTCCGGGGCGAACCCGGAGTTTCTTACTTCATCGAGGATGGATCAAAGAAGATCCTCTTCGACGTAGGGTACTCAAACCTCTTCATCGAGAACGCGTTTAAGATGGGGATCAACCTATTGGATCTGGATTTCGTGATCCTGTCCCACGGCCACCTCGATCACACCTGGGGGCTCGACCCTCTTGTGAGGCTCATCACCGAGGCGAAGATCGAGGGGATCGATCACAAAACCCCAGCTCTTTTGGCCCATCCGGATGCTTTTCTCAGCAGAAAGATCGGCGGTCTCGGAGAGATCGGACCGCTCCTCTCCAAGGTGCAACTGTCCCGCCACTTCGAGATCGTATCGAGCCGGGATCCGGTCTGGCTAACAGATCGGCTCGTCTTCCTAGGGGAGATAGAACGCGAAAACGACTTTGAGGCAAAGTCACCTCTGGGGAAAACCTCAACCGAAAAAGGCGATGAGGACGACTTTTTGATGGACGACACGGCTCTCGCCTACAGGTCGCCCGAGGGCCTCGTGATAATTTCAGGCTGCTCTCATTCCGGAATCTGCAACATCGTTGAGCAGGCGAAACGGATCATTGGAGAGAAAAGAGTCGTCGACATAGTAGGGGGACTCCATCTCCTGGACCCGCCGGAAGGGCAGATGAGAGAGACCTTGAGATACTTTGAGAGGATCCGGCCCCGCGAGGTTCACGCCTGCCACTGCACCGACCTCGCCTCGAAAGTAGCCCTCGCCAGGGTCGCGAACCTGAAAGAAGTGGGCGTGGGGCTAGATCTCGAGTACGATTAAAATGAAGATGGGCCCGCAGAAGGTCTGCAGGCCCCGTGCACGCTTAACTCAGGAGGCAATCATATGGCAAGGATAGGCGTCATAGGCACAGGGAGCATGGGAGGCATGCTGATACGTAAATTCGTCGAGACCGGGGCGTTTCCGGCGGGCGACATCGTCGCTAGGAGCCGGTCTCCCGAAAAGGCCAGAGCGGTCGCTGCGGCAACCGGGATTGAGATCGCAGGGAGCAACCTCGACCTGGCGGTCGCTTCGGACGTGATCTTCATCTGCGTCGAGCCGCTCGAAGTCAAGCCATTGCTGAAAGAGCTGAAGGGCGTCTTGACGGCCGATAAGCTGGTGGTCTCTATAGCGGCCGACGTCATGATCAGCGACATTTCCGCCCTGTGCGATGCGAGGGTGGCGAGGGTCATCCCGAGCGTCACCTCCGAATGCTCAAAGGGGGTGTCGCTCGTCGCCTTTGGCGATAACTCAACGGAGGCGGATAGAAGCCTGGTCCTGTCGGCATTTGGCAGCATAAGCCGACCTTTCGAGACCGAGGAGAAAAATTTAGAGCTGCTGGCCGATCTTACAAGCTGCGCTCCGGCGTTCATATCTTCCATGATGCACGAGTTCGCACTTTCTGCTGTCAGGAGAGAGCGCATATCGCCCGAGCACGCGGAACTGCTCGTAATGGAAACCCTTGCGGGAACCGCCGAGCTGTTGAAGACCGTCAACAGCTTTGAGGAGGTCGTCACGAGGGTCGCCACAAAGGGAGGCATTACCGAGGAAGGCGTGAAGGTGATCAGGAAAGTCGTGCCGTCCATGTACGATGACCTGCTGGAGGTCACGCTGGCGAAACACAGCCTTGTGAAAGAGAGGATCGGGGACCAGGCGTCGTGACGATCCTGGCCAAAGGCGTCGGCATTGGTATAATCCTGATCGTGGAACTTGAGCGGTGTGGGCCTGGATCTCGAGGACGATTAAAATAGAGAGGGGCCCGCAGAAGATCTGCAGGTCCCGTTTATCCTCTTCTCCACCCCAGACCCCAAAAAGATATCAGGGGGTCAAGGGATCGCCGAAGTCAATCCCATTTTCGAAGTCGAAGTCCATCCCGTCCTCGAATTCGAAGTCCATCTTCGCGTCGAAGTCGAAGCTCATCTCGTTTTCGAAGATATTCGGCATCTTGGGGCTCGAATCGAGCTGCATCTCCCTTTCGGCACCACCACCTGCTACCGGACCGGGAACCATCGCCTCGGCTGCCGCCGGCTTTTCTGCTGTTGGCCCCAGGGTCACGGTGGCGGGCAGGAGGAAGGGCGTCTCGGGATCTCCCAGGAGGTTGATCTCGTAGTAGCAGTACCTCATATTGAGGTCGCCGCCCTCCACAACGCCGATGAACCTTTCCTTGGAGAGCTGGTTTATGAGACCGATGTTGGTGACGGTTCTGTTGGTCTCGTTCCATCGAGTGGTGTTGAACATCTCATCCCAGAAGGCCTTGTCGAACCTCTGAGAAGGACTGTTGTTGATGTTGCTCAAATCTATCAGGCCGTATCTGGAGTTGCCTATGAAGGCGAAGGCCCCAGCCGGAGCGGTCACGAAGTGCTCCAGGACGCAGTCGTGGGGAAGGTAAGTACCCTCAGGGTCTCTGTTGTCAAAGGACCCGGCGTACCCGGCCTGGGTGTACCCGAAGAAGTACTTGTCGTTGGTGAGGGCGTCAGCGTGGTTGTAGCCCATCTTCATGACGTAGGCGACGACGTCACAGAAGTTGGTGCAGCCGATGTGGTTTATGGCGTGGATGTAGTTGCCGTTTATCTCCTCTATCAGCTCTGTCCTGGACCAATCGTACTGGTTGCAGTTGCAGTCATCCCCGGGGTGGTCCCTATCGTAGAGGGTCTGGACGTAGAATCCATCCGGGAATACGGGCTTTATCTGGTCTTTGTAATCTCCGCCCCACCACCAGGATACGGTCTCGGGCGGCTGGTCTTCAGGATCGCTATCGTTGGTCTTCGGATAGACCATCGGTTCCAGATACTGACCGACCATCCATATGCCTGTGAGATAGCGGTCGCTGGTGCTTGTGGACTCGTAAGCGATCGTCTTTCGCACGAAGTTGGAAAGCTCGACGTAGTTGTCAACCGGAGCCCGGCCGACGTATACGTCGGCGTGAAGGTTGACGCCGTCATCTGGTTCGCCGTATACTCCGTTGTTGTTGCCGTCGAAGTCACCATCAAGACAGGCGTAGTAGAGGTCTGAAACCACGTTCACCGACTCGGTGGGCGGACAGCAACAGCTGGGGTCCGGCTCGTAGGCCCATGCCCAGAGCCCTCTCGCGGGAACTATGGCGTCCCAGGTCTCACCGCCGATCCTGTTTCCGTCACCGTCTCCGCCAAGGAGCACATACTTTATGCCGTTATTGGAATAGGCGTCCTTTATGAAGTCGCGGATGGCTTCCTGGTCATCCTGGTGAACGCTCCGCTTGTAATTGGCGTAGATATCCTCAACGGTGACTATGGCTGCTGTGACGCCTTTGGACGTCTTCCAGTCAGCCAGGGCCTGGAAGTTGTAGGGACCAGGAGCGTCTTTCATGTACTGGTTGGTTATTATGACGTACTCGTAGTTCCCGTCCAGAAGGAGAGATTTGCCAGTCAGGGCCAGGTCCGAGGCGTACGTGGTCGTCTTCTCGGGGTTATCGACGATCATGTTGACCTCCTCCCGGTCCTCCGGCAGCCCTCTGAAAAGGCCCAAATCGAGAGTCTCTGCAGGAGCCGTCGTAACCTCGACGTCGAAGGCCCCGAAACTGTAAGCGTCACCGGTCTTCGGGATGTACTTGATCGGGTAGAGGTTTACGTAAAGGATATTGTAGCCGTGCTTCTTCTGAACATCCAGGACGGAATAGGCCACCTCCGGGTAGGGGCTTTCGGATTCGTAGATCTCCTCGTTCAGAAGGAAAAGCTCGGGCGTCAACGTCCAATTATCCTCCGGATGGCAACTGGTACAGTTCTTGGTGAATCCTATGGGAACCGAGTTCTGGCCAGGACTTATCGAAACCTTTCCGAGATATTTCTCGTTTCCTGGAACAACCTTTATATCCTGAACCACCTCGCCGTAGGGTATCAATATCCTGGCGGTCTTGAAGGGCAACAAAGGCTCTCCCGGAACGATCCTGTTATCCAGTCCAGGAATAGATACCGAGTCGTAAATCTCTTCGGACCCGTCGGGTCCTGCCAGCGTTTCCGCGCCCCTATCGACGGTCGGCTCGTCAAGAAGGTACTGCAACACGATCTTGTCAGTGCTCCCGGAGCCGCCCTGGGCCAGAGCTGATGAAAAGATGGTCAAGCTCAAAGATAGGCTCAAGAGACAGACCAAACAAACTACCATAATTTTTTTCATAATTCTCCCTCATATTTCAGGACCGTGCAGATCAGGCGTCAGTTCTAACCCTCTTCAGAATAGGAGTATTAGGATGGTCTTGAACTTTCAGCCCCAGCTCAAAACTCCTGAAAGCCGATCCTCTCCAATGATCAAACTGTGACACGGTCCCCCCCTTCATTGCTTATAAATGTATATTGGTCTTGAAAAACTATTTAACTGTTTCCCACGCCTCAAAAAGGACTCGTCGAGGGGCTCTGGCGAGAGAGCTACGATAAAAAAAGTGCTTCTTTAGAAGAAGCGAGCCTGCTGCTAGATGACGAGAGAATAACTGATGAACGGCACTTATCTTCAAAACGATGGATCGCCTGAAGGAAGGGGCCAGCCCCTCAGACCTTCTTCCTCCTCCTGTAAAGATAAGCCGCCCCGGCTACAATGAGGATCAAAACCACGACCCCGGGAAGGGCGTAGGACCGACCTGCCGGACTGACGTTCACAGGGATCTTCATGCTCTCAGAGATTATGGTGTCGCCTCGAAGATCGGTGTACTTGATCTCGCTGTTGATGCTGTAGGGTTTGGGCGTCGCGTCCGAGTCCACGTCGATCTTGAACTTGATCGTCCTCACCTCGCCCGGCGCGAGAGCGCCTATGTAGGCCTGATCGTCAGTGGAGGAGAAGGGCTTGAAGACGGAGAGACGTGCGATGGCGTCGTCGGCGGCCTCCTCGCCGATGTTCTTGTAAGATACCTCGACGATCCCGTCCTTTTCGCCCGCGGAAAGCTCGGCCTTCGCATCGGTGATCTCAAAGTCCGCCTCAAGCTTCACCGTCACCGGGATCTCTATCGTCTCGTTGACAGCCTCGTACCAGTAGGCGGTCTGAAATCCCCGAAGGCCGATCTCGGGGTCCAGCTCGTCGGCGTCCACTTCGGCGTTGTACTGATAATCGTAAGATAGATCGAGCACCAGAAGATACTCGCCGGCAGGAGCGTGGCTTGCGATCTTGATGGAGAACTCCATCGGGTCTTTCGCCTTCTCGCCGGACCCTAGGGACTCAATCACCTGGTCTCCCGACTTCACCTCGATGAGGTCGCTTTCGGACCTGAGGGTTCCTGTGATCCCGAGAGCCGTCGTCCTCTCCTCCTCGTAGCCCAGCTCCCTGTTCGCAAGGGTCTGTTCCATTAAGGTATCTGCCTTCTTGTCGGCCTCAAATCCCATGATCCTGCCGTAGTTGGCGAGGTCGACGTAGAGGGTGACGGTGTCTCCCCGCTCGAACTCGTTCGTCCCGGCGAGGCTTGCGTCAAGCTGAGGAGTCCCGAAAGCCGTCCAGTAGTTGTCCAGGGTTACCGAAGGTATGTAGTTGTCCGCCGCCGCCAAGGCGGGAGCTGCGATCGCCAGACCGAGCGCCAGGGCGAGGGTGATAATCATTCTTCTCAAACTCGTCATCCTCCGAAATGTCGTCTTGAATCGCGAATCATCGTTAACATATTTCTAATCATCTCTGGCGGCACCTTTCATCTTCAACCTATCCTCGACCCTGATGATATAAGCCGGGAAGATCTGGAGCCTGATCAAAAGCACCGGAAATACTGTGAAGGTCACAAAGAGGGCGAAGATCACCGATAGGACGGTCACTGCCCCGAAGTTGCTGGTGATGGGAAACGACGAGGCGGCTAGGGCCGAAAATCCGAAGACCGTCGTGAGGCCGGAGGCCGCGATGGCAGCCCCGATCCGGCTTGTGGCGATCCGGAGCGCCTCGACGGAGCTATCCGTCTTCTCCTTCTCCTCGTAGAACCGCTCCAGGGTGAGGACTGCGTACTCAGACCCCACCCCCAGTATCAGAGCTCCGAGGGTGGCGGTGAGGGGGGTGTAGACCATCCCTGAAACGCGCATCACGATCCCCATGAGCCCTATGACCACGATCATCGGAAGGACGGGAAGGGCCGCCTTTACGGGATCTCGGTATATCAGCATCAGTATCCCGAAGATCAAAACGAGGCCTAAGAGGGTCATCTTGATCCTGCCGGTGGTCAGAGCCTCGATCACCGTCGTCATCACCACCAGGTCTCCTGTCACGACCACCGAGGTCCCGGGCCGCGGTCCGATCCAGGCAACGTCCTTTTCGACCTCCCCGATCAGCCGGTCGATCCCCTCCTCCCCCAAGTCCTGGACCGCGCTTCCGATGTTCAGCTGGATCAGGGCCGAGTCCTGGCCGTCGATATACCGATCCCTGACGCCATCGGGGATCTGGTCGAGGACGTCTCTAACCCGGGTTTTGTCCTGGGGGATCTCGCCTCCGTTGTAGAGCTTGACGTAGGTGGCGATGCTGGTGACGCCGTATACCTGCTCTCTCGACTCGAATATGTAGGTCCCAAACTCATCCATCCATCTGAGGGTCGCAGGATCGGTGACGTCAGCTGTCTGGAGGATCAGGTTGAGCTGGTCGTCGCCTCCGAATATATCCTTGAGGTGGCGGAACTGGACGAGGGGCGGAAGGTCCTGGGGTATGTACTCTTTGAAGTCGGTCTCTATCGGTACCTGGGAGTCGGCGTAAAATCCGACGGATGTGAAGAAGACGGCGAGGATCAGGACACCCCTCCAGTTACAGAGGGAGAATATGGCGACCGTCTCGATCTTCTGGCCGAGGGCCGACGGCCGGACGCCTTCGGGATCGAGGCCGGAGCCCTTCGCAGACCACCGGTTCTGCATCGAGCAGAGGAGCGTCACCCCCACGAAGAGGGCCGATAGATAGCACATGGATATCCCGATCAAACAGAGGAGACCAAAGTCCCTCACCATCGGAACCGAGGATATGAAGAGGGAGACGAACCCGGCGCTGGTTATGATCAAAGCGATCATGACGGCAGGAGCTGTGTGGGACGCGGTGCTCATGGCCGCGGCCTCCATCGATCCCGTTCTGTCGAACTCCTCTTCGATCCTGCTCTGGAGCTGGATGGCGTAATCTATTCCAAGGCCGATCAGAACCGGGAAGGCCGCCATCGAGACGAAGGAGAGGGATATCCCCAATAGGCCCATGGCGCCGAAGGTCCATACTATCCCCAGGAGGACCACGGGAAGAGGCATCAGGGGCAACCGGACGTGCCTGAAGACGAGTAGAAGGGCGACGACCATCAGAAGCGAGGAGACCACCAGGAGGACCCCCGTGTCCTTGGACATGTCACCCTTGATGGAGTAGCCGAGGGCGACGTTCCCGGTTACTACGACGCCCATCCCCGGCGGGAACTCGGAAAGAACAACGGCCCTCTCTGTCTCGGCTAGAAGCTCTTCCAGAACCGAGTCCTCGATGGACAACGGCACGTCGATCGTGACCATGGTGTGCCTCTCATCGGGCATGATCCCCCTCACCACATCGGGGTTCAAGGATTCGAGGATCTCCTTCACCTTCTCGTGATCGGGTATGGTGCTAACGCCGGTCTCTCGCTCCATCTCGCCCTTCACCATCTCCGCTATGCTTGCAGATCCAAGGACGTGGTTTACCCCCTCCATCTGGTCTGTGAGCCTGGCCATCGCCCTCAAAACCTCAGGCCTTGTGACGTCGTCCCCCTCGACTAGGACGACGATCGAGTCGGTGCCGAACCTCTCCAGGTAGAGGTGATCGTACTCCAGGTAGAGCCTGGTGTCGGGGTCCACGAAGGCTTCGGTTCCCGTCTCCATCGAGATGTTCTGGGCGTAGTGGAGGGCCACCACCGTCAGGATGGCCGCCGCTGCCAGGATGATTATAGGATTTTTGGCGATCCAGGCCCCGAGCTTTTCACTTTTTCGTATGGTCATCACCAATTTTATTCGATGATCGAAAACGATCTAGAGCTTAATGTGACCCATCTAGGCCCGCGTCTTGAACCATCGACCAGCGACAAAATTGTCCGGCAAGGTGTTGTTCACAAATGACTGCCCATATAGATATTTGACGGCGCAGATGGGGTCGAGGATTGATAGGAAGAAGAAGAAAAGAAAAAAATAAGAGAAGGAGGAGAGGAAAGAGGAGGAGAAGGAGATTAGGATCTTCTTTTCCTGAAGATGTAAGCTCCTCCGGCCACGATGAGGATCAAAATTATGATCCCTGGAAGGGCGTAGGATCGACCTGCTGGGCTAACGTTCACCGGGATCTTCATGCTCTCGGAGATGACGGTCTCGCCCCGAAGGTCGGTGTATTTTATCTCGCTGTTGATGCTGTAGGGCTTGGCCGTGGCGTCCGAATCGACGTCGATCTTGAACTTAACGGTCCTCTCCTCGTCGGGCGCGAGAGTGCCTATGTATGCCTGATCGTCGGTGGAGGAGAAGGGCTTGAAGACGGAGAGCCTGGCTATGGCGTCGTCGGCCGTCTCCTCACCCACGTTTTTGTAGGTGACCTCGATGATACCGTCATTCTCGCCTACGTTCAGATCGGCCTTCGTATCGGTGATCTCAAAGTCGGACTCCTTTTTGATCACGACGGGTATCACTACCGTTTCGTTTGCCCTCTGGTACCAGTAAGAAGACTGGAACCCTCTAAGGCCGATCTCGGGATCGAGTTCGTCGGCGTCCACCTCGGCGTTGTACTGATAATCGTAAGATAGGTCGAGCTCCATGGGGTACTCGCCCGCAGGAGCGTGGCTTGCGATCTTGATTGTGAACGTCATCGGATCTTTCGACTTCTCCCCAGACCTCAGAGCTTCGATCACCTGGTCGCCCGATTTGACCTCTATCAGATCTGTGGAGGATCTGAGGGTTCCGGTGATACCGAGAGCCGTCGTCTTCTCGCGCTCGTAGTCCACCTCCCGGTCCGCCAGAGTCTGCTCCATCTTGGTGTCTGCCTTCTTGTCGGCCTCAAATCCCATTATCCTTCCGTAGTTGGTGAGCTCGACGTATAGGTCGACGGTATCGCCCCGTTCGAACTCGTTCGTCCCCGCAAGGCTTGCGTCGAGCTGTGGCGATCCAAAGGTGGTCCAGTAATTGTCCAGAGATACCGAGGGAATGTAGTTCTCCTGAGCCACAGCCAAAACCGGATTGACCAGGGCCAAACACAGAAACGCGGCCGTCAGACCGAAAAATATTATATTTCTCAATCCTTCAACCTCCTGAAGGGCATAATCAGCAAATTTGAGGCTCTTGCTTTCACGACCGCCTTGTTTTTCCTCCAGTACTCGAGCCTTATAAGAAGCACCGGAAATACCGTGAAAGTGGCGAATAGGGCGAATATGACCGAGAGCACCGTTATCGTTCCGAAGCTGCTGGTCATGGGGAAGGGCGACGCTATGAGGGCGGAGAAGCCGAAGACGGTGGTGAGCCCCGAGGCGACGATGGCAGCTCCGATGCTTCCCGTAGCCGTGAAAAGCGCCTCCATGACGTCCTCGGTCTTCCCCTTCTCCTCGTAGAACCGTTCCATCGTCAAAATGGCGTACTCAGATCCTACACCCAGTATCAGAGCACCAAGGGTGGCGGTCATGGGGTTGTACTTCATCCCGGAGATGTACATCACCCCGCCCATCCATCCTATGACTATGAACATCGGAAGAACCGGCAGGATCGCTTTGACCGGGTCTCTGTAAACCAAAAGGAGGATGAAGAATATCAGGACCAAGCCCAGAAGAGTCATCTGCATCCTGCCGGTGGTGAGGGCCCCGATCACGGAGTTCATCACCGTCGTCTCTCCTGTCTGGATTACAGAGATTCCGGGCGGCGGCTCAAACCAGGTCAGGTCCTTGTCGACCTCCTTTTGGAGCCGCTCGACCCCAACCTGGCCCAGGTTGTCGAAGGCCTCGCCTATGTCCAGGATTATCTGGGCGGTGTCGTGACCGTCTATGTACTGGTACTTGACCTGTTCAGGTACGCTGTCTAAGACGGCCTCGACCTCGGACTCCTCCTCGGGGATGACGCCGCTGTTGTAGCCCTTGACTACGGTGGCAAGGCTCGTCGCCCCGTAGACCTTATCTCTCGACTCCACAACGTAATCGCCGAACTCGTCCATCCATCTCAGGGTCTCTGGGTCGGTAACGTCTCCCTGGACGATGATGTTGAGCTGATCCTCGCCGCCGAATATGTTATGCATATGGCGGAACTGGCTGAGGGGCGGCAGGTCCTGGGGTATGAACTCCATCATGTCAGTCTCTATCGGAACCTTGGTGTCAGCATAAAGGCCCACGACGGATAGGACGACTGCAGCCGCCAGCACGACCTGCCATCTGTTGAGGACAAAGGCCGCCAGCTTAACGACCATGGGACCTATCGGGGACTTTTTCTCCTTCCTCTTATCGCCGTTCCGACAGTTTCTGTCGGTCCGCCCCCTTTCCATCTGGTAGAGGACGGTGACCCCCACGAAAAGGGAGGAGATGTAGCACATGACGATGCCTATCAGGCAGAGAAGGCCGAAGTCCTGGATCATGGGGACGGATGACGAGAATAGGGAGAAGAAGCCCGCCCCGGTTATGATCAGAGCGATCAGGACGGCAGGCGCTGTATGGGCGACTGTATCTATCGCCGCCGTGGCAATAGATCCGCCCCGCTGAAACTCCTCCTCGATCCTGTTCTGAAACTGTATTGCGTAATCGATACCAAGACCGATGAGGATGGGGAAGGCCGCCATGGATACCATCGTCAGAGGCACCTGCAGAAATCCCATCATCCCGAAGGTCCAGATGATCCCCAGAAAGACGATGGGTAACGGCAGAAGCGGCAGGTGGACGTGCCTGAATACGAGGAGGAGGGCTACCACCATCAGGACGCCGGAGATCATGAGGAGCGTTCCCATGGAGGTGTTCATCTCCCGCTCGATATCGTCGCCGAGGGCGATCTCGCCGGTGACGATGGTGTCTGCCCCTGCCGGAAACTCGGCCATCTCCACAGCGGAGTAGGCTTCCGGAAGGACGGCATCCATAGTCTCCATGGGTATGTAGGTCGGAAGCTCGATCGAGATCAAGGTATGTCCCCGGTCGGGGAGGATCGCGTGGAGCATGGCGGGGTTCGTCATCTCAAGCTCATCCAGGATCTCGTCTATCCTTGCCTGGGAGTCGGGAACTTTTCGAACTCCTGTCTCCTGGGCCTCGACGTCCATCACCATCTCTGCGATGCTGGTGGTTCCCAGGACGTTCTCCACCGTCTCCATCTGGCGAGTCAGCCGATCCATCGCCTCCAGGGACTCGGGCCTTGTGACCGCGTCCCCCTCCACCAGGACCACGATCGATTCGGTTCCGAACCTGTCGTTGTAGAGGTGGTCGTACTCCACATAGAGCCTAGAGTTCTCGTCAACGAAGGTCTCCGTCTCCGTCTCCATGGTGATGCTCTGGGCGTAGTGGATCGCCGCCACGGTGAAAAGCGCCGCTATCGTCAGAATGATGATCGGGTTGCCCTCGATCCATCTGCCCAGCTTCTCTCCCCTATCCGTGATCTTCACCTTCAGCCATTAGTTCTAATATTTCGGATTATTCCGAAACTTCGAGGCTTTCGGATTATACGAAATGTACTTAAAGCTTGTGGCAGACATTTTATTGATGAGACTTGAAGACGCCCCACCCGAGGAAGCTGCTAAGAGGTGCATGATAGACGCCAGCATTAAGATGGCGAACATGCTGGGGCACAGCGACGCCGCTGGCGCTCTCATGGGATCGCTATTTCTGGCAGACAGTCCCCTTTCGATGGACGAGCTGGTGGAGGTGACGGGGTACAGCAAGTCCACCGTCAGCACCAACATGGCCCTTCTGGAGAATCAGGGGATCGTGCGGAGGATGAGAAAGCCAGGCGATAAGAGAAACTATTACATCGCCATGCAGAGCGTGGACGAGACCTTCAAGGCAGAGAACGAGAAGATCAGACAGATAATGCAGATCCACATCGCCGCCATGGGAGAGGCGGAGAGAATCCTGGAAGGTGCTGAAGGGAGCGATGAAGCCGACCGCCTCCGCCGTCTCTTCAGCACGATGAGAGAGGAATGCGTCAGGGCTCGGCGGCTGATAGAACTGGTGAGCCCGTTCTCCATGGACGAGCTGATCGATATATTGAAACGAGAGGTCGAGATGCGCGAGGCGGGCGAAAAGTGATCGTCGGGTCGCGCCGAAGTGAGGGGCGGGCGGGAGCTGATTCGCTCAACCTCCGACCTATCGAAGCTGTAGATCACGATTTGGACGGGAGGACGACGGGGGTCGAGACCCTCCTAGGCGATCCGAAGTCCGCAATTTTGAAGCTATCGGCCCCGATGATAGTCTCGATGCTGCTCTTCTCTCTCTACAACGTCGTCGACGCCTTCTGGGTGGCGGGGCTTGGGAGCGATGCCCTGGCGGCCATCGGGTTCGTCTTCCCATTCTACTTCGTCGTCCTGGGGATCGCAAACGGCCTCGGAGTCGGCGGAGGGTCGGCGATATCACGGAGGATCGGCGCCCAGGACAAGACGGGGGCCGAGATCGTGGCCCAGCATACGATGGTGATCATGGCCGCCGTAGCCGTCGTCTTCACCATCGCCCTCTATATATCATCGGACCGTCTCTTCGTCCTCCTGGGGGCTGGTTCTGCCGCGCCCCTGGCGGCGGAATACTCGAGGGTCATCTTTTCCGGCACCATATTCATCCTCTTCGCCAACGTTGCATACGCCATCCTAAGAGGTGAAGGCGATGCAAAAAGGGCGATGTACGCCATGGGGGTTGCAAGCCTTCTAAACATAGTCCTCGATCCGATCTTCATTTACTCCTTCGATTGGGGGATCGGTGGTGCCGCGTGGGCGACGGTGCTCTCGATAGCCGTCTCGTCGGCAGTAATGCTCCGCTGGATGGTCGTAAAAAAGGATACTTACGTCTCCCTCAATCTGCGCGGCTTTTCCCGCAATGGTGGAGTCGCCCTCGAGATCCTGCAAGTGGGGGTTCCGGCGAGCTTTGAGTTCGTCTCCATCGCCCTCATGGGGATCGTCATCAACTTCATAATAGTCGCAGTCTCCTCGACCGACGGCGTGGCCGTCTGTTCCGTCGGGATGCGAGTTGTGAACATAGGCATGACGCCGCTGATCGCGATGAGCACGGCGGTGATCTCGGTTTCCGGGGCGGCCTTCGGGGCCAAGGCGTTTCAGAAGATCGAGGTCGCCCACCTATACTCGGTGAAGGCGGGACTTGTTGTTGCCCTCATACTTTCAGGTGCAACTTACCTTTTTGCGCCCCAGATCGCAGCAGTATTCTCATACTCCGAGGCCTCCGCCGACCTTGCGCCGGATATCGTCACCTTTCTGCACGTCATGGCCTTCTTCTATCCCGCGATACCCCTCGGCATCTTCGCGGCCGCGGTATTTCAGGGGGTGGTGAGAGGAAAGTCGGCCCTGTCCATCTCGGTTTTGCGGACGGTTGTCCTAAACATCCTGCTAGTGTCGCTCTTTGCGGTCGGGCTCGGCTGGGGCCTTCCCGGCGTCTGGTGGGGGATGGTATCGGGGAACCTTCTCGGGGATGCCGTCGGCTATATCTGGGTGAGAAGCTACGTCGGAAACCTGGTGCGAGGAGCTGTATATTGATCGTATCGGGAGGGCCGGCCGCCTCCGCCAACAAACCCGTCGAAGGTCCCTTTAATTCGATGAACGGTCTCTCATGAATGTGGATAACTTATGAATGCTGATAAAAGGCTCTTTGACGTCCTGTTCATCTCGGTCTTCGCCGCCATGCTGGGCTTGGGCATCGTGGGACCGCTGCTGCCCATCTACGCCGAGAACCTGGGAGCATCGGGCCTTTGGATCGGCATCATCTTTTCTGGGTTTGCAGCGGCCCGAGCGATATTTATGCCCGTCATCGGAAGGCTCTCCGACGAGTCGGGACGAAAGAAGTTCATAGTTTTGGGCCTGTTGGCCTACGCCATCCTTTCCCTCGGCTACGTGACGGCAGGAAGCGTCTATTCCCTCACAGCCATCCGGTTTCTTCACGGCATAGCCTCGGCGATGGTGGTACCCATCGCCATGGCCTACATCGGCGACCTCTCAAAGAGGGGGGAGGAGGGAGCCTACATGGCGAAGTTTCAGGTCTCCTTCTTTTTGGGCCTCGGGTCCGGACCCCTCCTGGGAGGAGTGCTGAACGACGCCTTCGGGTTCTCGTCGGCGTTTTATGCGATGGCGGGCCTATCCGCCCTCTCGTTTCTGGTGATCGTCGCCTTTCTCCCGGATACCGAGAAGCGATCCCCTTCTGAGAGAGAGGAGAAAACCTCCCTCCGAGGCATCTTCAGCCAGCCCGCGGTTCCGGCGGTTCTCGCCTTCACAGCCCTGAATGCGATAGTACGTGGAGCGCTTTTGGTCTTCATGCCCCTCTTCGCCCCCGGGATCGCGGTGGTTCCCGGCCAGATCGGACTGATCCTCACCGTCTCCATCTTCTTGATGGCGATCTTTCAGGTACCCTTGGGAAGGATGGCAGACAGGGGAAACGCCTCGTTGATGATCCTGGCAGGATCGATCGTCTCCGCCGCCAGCCTGGCCTTGGTTCCCGCGAGCACGTCCTTTTTGGGTCTCTTCCTCGTCGCCTGCGCCAACGGCCTCGGGAGCGCTGGTATGATGCCAGCTCTGATGGCCCTCACGGTGAAGATCGGAAAAAATATAGGGATGGGAACCTCCATGGGAGCTTACAACACCGCGATGAGCCTCGGTATGATCACCGCACCTCTCCTGGGCGGCCTGGTGATGGACAAGTCTTCGATCGACGCCGTCTTCATCCTCGGAGGGGGGATCGGCGTTGGTGCCACCATCGTCGTTTATCTCCTGACCAGGAGAACTTTGAGATCAGTAGAAGCCGATGGATTATCTTGAAAAAACCTAACCGAGGGGACCTCACCGCCCGGCCCAAATTTAGTTCTCTTTTAAAGAAAGACGGTCAAGCTGACGCCTTCGCTTTGGGGATGGTGAACCTGAAGACGCTACCCTCATCGGGGACCGATTCGGCCCAGACCTTTCCTCCGCAGGTCTCGACGATCTTCTTGACGGTGGCAAGGCCGATACCCGACCCCTCGCCGGACCTCTCAAGCCTTGTGAAGGGATCGAATATCCTCTCGTGATAGTTCATGTCGAACCCGATCCCGTTGTCCTTGACCCAGAACTCGTACTCGCCATTGCGATCGAGGCACCCCACCTCGATCGCGATAGAATCTTTTGAATATTTCAGACTATTTTCAAGGAGGTTTGAAAATATCTGCTTTGCTCGACTTCTCTCGCAACTGGTCACTGGGAAATCCCCTTTCAAGGAGAAGTTGACGGACTTGTCATTTGCCACCGATTTTACGTCCTCGTAAGCTTCCACAATCAGCTTTTTCATGTCGACCTTCTCGGGCGGCGATACTATCCTTCCTATCCGGGAGTAGTCCAACAGGTCCAGGATCAGCCGATTCATGTTGGCCGCAATCTTCCCTATCCTGTCGAGATACCTTCTGCCTGTGTCGTCGAGGCTCTCGCCGTAATCCTCTTGGAGGGCCAGGGCGAACCCCTGTATCCCTCGAAGCGGCGCTCTCAGATCGTGAGATATGGTGTAGGCGAAGCTCTCAAGCTCGTGGTTGAGAGTCTCGAGCTTCTGTTCGTACTCGATGGTCTGAGATATGTCTCTGGCCACGGCGATAGTTGCTATGGGTTTTCCATCCTTGCTGGATACGGGGGCGAAGCTGATGGAGGCCGGGAATGTCGACCCGTCCTTTCTCACACAGGTCACCCGCCTCCTCCCGCTGGTTCCTTCTCTATCCGGGAGAATGGCTTCCTCGAATTCCAGGATGAAGTCCTTGTAGAGCCTGCCGCGAATCTCATCCAGCTTGACGCCGAACATGTCGAGAAGGGCCGGGTTTGCGAATAGTAGGTGGTCTGTCTTGCCGAAGATCGCTATCCCGTCGTTGGAGGACTCGATGGCGTCCATGAAAAGGAGCATCTGTTCTTCCAGCCACCGGTCGTAAGATATGTCGTGGCCGAAGGCGATCACCCTCTCAATCTCGCCGGTCTGGCTCCTGACGACGCTCCACCCCCACTGGATCGCCATCTCGTCGCCCGTCCGGGTGATGACGGCAGCCTCCGTCTGCCCGGCGGGCCTTCCCTCGAATATCGATGATATGTGGCCTTTGAAGGACGTTCTATCTGTCTCGGGAACGAAACGCTCGAAAAAGTTGGTGCCCATCACGTCTTTTGCAAAAAGGCCCGTCACGTTCTCGGCACCCCTGTTGAAGAGGGTGATCCTACCCTGCGGATCGAGACCGACGATGAAAAGGTCGGCGCCCTCGATTATGCCTCTGGAAAACTCCCGCTCAGAACGGATTTCCTCTTCCATCTTCGCGTATTCGGTCATGTCCTGGGCCGTGATCACGATTCCGATCCTGTTTCCGTCGCTGTCTTCCAGCTTTATGCCGCTCCAGGAGATTACCTTCTCATCGCCAGACTTGACCTCCATCTTCGTCCTCTGGCCTTCTGCCGTTCTGCCCTTCTCGATCTCGTTCAATTTCTCGAGGAAATCTAGTCTCTCTTGGGGATCCGGTAAGAGGAGAGTCCACACCTCCTCGTCGCCCGAAACCTCCTGGGCGGAATATCCTGTTACCTTCTCGGCGGCCCGGTTCCAGAGGAAGATTCTCCTCTTCCTATCGATCACAAAGATTACGGGGCTTCCGATCTCGACCAGCTTCTCGCTCAGGTCCGCCAACTGTTTGACGTTCTCCTCCACCCGCTTTCGCTCGGTTATGTCGACGATGGTACCTCTCAGGCCGACTGGCCTGTTATCGCGGATGATCGGGCGGGAGTAAACGATGAGGTGGAAGGTGGTACCCTCCTTTTTGAGCCCCGTGTACTCGTAACTGAAAACTCGATCTTCGTTCAAACTTCGCCGGAAGTTTTCCATCATGTTTTCTCGATCTTCGTAGGCGAATACCTGAAAGATGCTTACTCCCTTCTCAAGCTCGTCACGTTCGTATCCATAAAGGTCAAAGGCGGTTTGGTTGGCGAAGGTGACGTTGCCCTGAAGGTCGCATTCGAAGATCGGCTGGGGCAGAGTATCCGCCATCTCTCTGAACCTCCGCTCGCTCTCCACAAGCGCCATCTCCATATTTTTCCGATCCGTTATGTCTAGAGCGATCCCCTCAAAGTGGGTCACGGTTCCGTCTTCATCGCGACCGATCCAGACGTGGTCGGCGAGCCACCGAGCATCGCCAGAAGAGGTGAGGATTCTATACTCCAGATAGAAGCTATTGGAACCATCCTGGATGTGTCGATTCAATTCAAAGATCACATACTCTAAATCTTCAGGGTGGATGACATCCTCGTCAAAGGAAACGGTCCCGGAATAAAAGTCCTCGGGGCTGTATCCGAATTGGCTGATGTTATCGGAGACGAAATCGATCGGCCCCCCTGCCGGAGCCCGCTGGACGAAGGCGATGGCAGGACTGCGGTTGACGATCCGTTCCAGCTCCTTTCGCTTCTTCGAGGCCTCGATGATCGCACCCTCCATATTTTTGCGCCAGGTGATGTCCTGCATCGTCCCCGCCATCTTCGTGGGGTTTCCCTCGCCGTCCCATTTCACCACGTGACCCCGGTCCTGCACCCATATCCAATCGCCGCCGGAGATCGTCCTGTAGTCCATATCGAATAGGTGCGTCTTTCCTCCGAGAATATCCTCAAGACCCCTCTCCACGGCCGGGAGGTCTTCGGGATGTATCGACCTCTTCCAGGTCCTCATGTCGCTTTTTTCGCCTGGCTGAAGGTCGATTATCTCAGCGTACCGGCGGTTGTGGGTCACTTCGTCAGTCAACATGTCCCAGTTCCAGATTGCAAGGTCTGCGCCCTCGATGGCCAGGTTGAGCCGCTCTTCGCTCTCCTTGAGAGCCTCTTCGACCTTCTTCTGCTCTGTCACGTCCACCATGATCCCGTTGAGACCCTTCAACCGACTCCCGTCTTCGATCGGTCTTCCGTAGGTCCTAACAATGCGAACGCGGCCGCTTTTGTCGATGAATCTGAGCTCGGTGGGTATCGATATACCGTCCAGGGCACACTTCAACCTGGTTTCGAGAAGTTTTAAGTCGTCAGGGTGGAGAAAACGGGAGACGTTCTGGCCCAGGATCTCATCGACAGAGTAACCGAATATGCTCTTGACGGCGGGACTGATGTAGGTGATCTTGCCCTGGGGTTCGATGACATAGATCACGCCGTCAACGTTCTCCACCAGGGCTCGGTACCTCTTCATCGACCTTCGAAGATTCTCTTTTGACGCTGAGAGTTCTTCGTTTCGTTTTTGGAGCTCATCTGCCGATTGTCGGAGCTCTTCCAGGGTGGCCGAGAGCTCTTCGAGGCTCACGGCCAGCTCCTCACCGCATTTCTTGGGCGAGCCGTCTTTTTGAATGAGCGCTCTGATCTGCTTTTGCGCTTTTTCGACATCATCTTCCAGGATTTTATAGCTCATCTCGTCAACAACTCCGCCGAAGGTTCTAACTTTTCAAGGTCATCACGATCTCCTGTTCGAAATCTCAACGACCTTCGATGTCTATTCCGTGCTCGATGGTCCTTCGAAATCGTCCCCAACGTGCTCAGATCTATATCTTGCTCAGGTCAGTATTCATCTTTACAGAAGATAGATATAACGATTTAGCATGAGATCTGTCCAAATCTCGGAGAGCTTTCGTCTCGGATTCGGGATTTTGGGCTGGCTTCTTCTGTCGGGATCGGGATGACGATTATAGGTTCGGGCAAAGCTTAAAGGACGAGAAGCCGGAGATTGGCGGGCATGCAGTCCCTTTCAGAACTGGTTCGGATGCTCGGCAGCGACGACTACTTCGAGAGGCAGAGCGCCGCCTGGAAGCTGGTGGAAGTGGGCGGCGAGGCGGTAGAACCCCTCTTAGAAGCGTTGGAGAGAGGTCCGGACCCCCAGGTTAGGTTCAAGGCGGCCTGGGCCCTAGGAAAGATCGGCGACAGAAGAGCCCTCGACCCTCTCACCAGGGCCCTTCTGGAGGACGAAGACCCTTCTGTCAGGGAGTGGGCAGCCTCATCCCTGGAGGCGATCGGCAACCTCCGGGCGATCCCCGCCCTCGCCAAGTCCCTTGCGTCTGACCAGTCCAGGGATGTGAGGCTGAGATCCACCCTCGCCCTGGTGGCCTTCGGTGCCTCCGACACCTTTACGGTGCTTCTCAAAGAGGGTGACCTGGAGACGAAACAGATGGCTGTGGTGGGCCTCGGCCGTCTCCGGTGCACCGAATCGATCGAGATGGTGGCATCTTTTATCGAAGACGACGATACGGAGCTGAGAAGGAGGGTCGTCTGGTCACTTGGGGAGATGAGAACGCCCGAATCTGCGCCGCTTCTCTTGCCGGCCCTGAAAGATCAAAGCCACGTCGTAAGGATGACTGCGGCCAAGTCCCTCGCCACCGTTGGGGGCGAAGAGGCCTGCAGGATGGCCCTATCCCTCGTCGAGGACGAGCACCCCCAGGTGAGGCTCGCGACGGTCACCGCCCTCGGGGAGATCGGCCACAAGGACGCCCTCGAACGGCTGGTAGAGGTGATGTTCGGCGAGGACGACGAGGAGATTAGGGGCTGGGCAGCCTGGAGCCTGGGCGAGATCGGCGACCTGCGGGCAGTCGAGCACCTCCAGGAGGCCTGCGTGAAGTGCCCGTCGACGGTTCGGGAGAAGGCCCTCGACTCCCTGGAGCAGGTCTTCGGGATCGGCACAGGCGACCGGAAGGGGGAGATCTAGGCCCGGTTCTCCCAAGATTCATTTCACACCGTCACCTATTTTTCTTCCGGGGTTTCCTGAGAATTGATGAATCTTGAGTCTCTAGCGGCCGAGCTTCGCGGGTTTGTGGGCATAACCCGCAAGAAGGCCATCGGCGGTCTGGTCCAGCACTTTCCCGTGGACTCGGACCTGATAATAGCCTCTTTCGGGGAGGACGCGGCGGTCATCGACGACGGCGACGAGGTGATGCTTCTGGCGGCTGACGGGATCTGGAGCAGGCTGCTGGAGGCCGACGCCGAGTGGGCTGGCTACTGCGCGGTTCTGGTGAACGTTCACGACATCGCGGCGATGGGGGGCTGGCCGGTGGCCATGGTGGACGTATTCTCCGTCGAATCGCCCGATCTCGCGGAAGACGTACTCCGGGGTCTCAAGAAGGGGATCGAGAAGTTCAAGGTGCCGATTATAGGGGGGCACTTCCACCCAGACACCCCTTATAGTGCCCTGGACGTCGCCATCCTCGGCAAGGCGAAGAAGGGGGCTGTGATCCTCAGCAGCACGGCTGTGCCCGGCGACTCGATCGTCGTCGGGGTCGATCTCGACGGTATGGTCCATCCGAGCTTCCAGATCAACTGGGATACGACGAGCTTTAAAAACCGTGAAACCCTCCTCCGCCAGCTCGGATCGATGAGGGAGCTTGGTGAGAGAGGGCTCGTCACCGCGGGAAAGGACATCAGCAACCCCGGGATGCTTGGAACCCTGGGGATGCTTCTCGAGTCGAGCCGAGCCGGAGCCGTCGTTGATCTCGACCTACTGCCAAAGCCCGATGATATGGATATGCTGAACTGGCAGAAGATGTATCCTGGTATGGGCTTTGTAGTGACGGCCCCGCCAGACAAGGCCGACGAGGTCGCCAGCGTCTTCAGAGACCGGGGCCTCGCATCCGCCGTCATCGGCCATGTGACGAAAGAGCGGCGGCTGGAGATCGCATCCGGCGAAGAAAGGGCCGTCCTCTTCGACTTCGAGCGCGAAGTCATAACAGGCATAAGGTGATCTTTTGGACTCGGGGTTTGTGGACCGGATGGAGCGGGCCGCCAGGGGCCGGAAGGCCAGGATCGGCATCGGAGTCGACGGCGGCGGCCAGGAGATCATCGCCGGGATCGAGGAAGCCATCGAGCACGCCGAGATCGTGATGGTGGGGGATCCCGGCCCCGACTGCGATTCGGGCCGACGGCTGGAGCAGGTCAAGGCCGAAGACCCCGCCTCGGCCCTGGTGGACCTCCTGGCAAAGGGCGAGATAGACGGGGCTGTGAGGGGAAACCTCTCCGCTACCAAGGTCATGAGACAGGTCAGCAAGACCTTCGAGGTGAGGGTGAGGCGTCTCTCCCTCCTCGCCCTTCCCGAGTGGAGCTTCTTTCTCGCCCCCGTCGGGATAGACGAGGGCGACTCCATATCCGACCGGCTGAACCTGGCGGTCCTGGGAGCCGAGTACCTAAAATCGATGGATATCGACCCACAGGTTTCGATCCTCTCTGGTGGCAGGATGGAGGACCTGGGCAGGAGCGAACGGGTAGATCGGACCCTGGCCGAGGCGGAGCTGGTGGCGAGGTTCGCCCGGGACGCTGGCGTCCGGGCCGAGCATCGGGGTATCCTCATTGAGACATGCCGCGGGGACGACCTGATCGTCGCCCCCGACGGGATATCCGGAAACCTGATATTCCGCACCTTGATGCTCCTCTCCGGAGCGACGGGCTTCGGCGCACCTGTGATCATGGACCCGGTCTTCGTCGATTCGAGCCGTGCGAGAAAGAGCTTTTCAGGGCCGATCACGCTCGCCAGCGCTCTCGTGGCGATGAAGGGGCGCTGAGGCCGTCAGAAACTGGATGGAGAAAAAGAGGTGAGGATGAGGGAGCGAACCCCATCCTCTGATCGGTTTCAGCCAGATTCCACACCCAGCACCTTCAGGGGGTTGATGCCTGCTCCCTGGAGGGCGAGAAGCTCGTCATTGTTCTCCAGATGGAACTCCTTGATGGTGGAAACGAACTCCTCCGGAGAGTCGGCTGCGTCCATCAGCACCTGGTCTTCCTTCAGCCTGTAGGCCCAGCTCGGCCATGTATCAGTGTTGCTCATATTCTCGGCCTTGTCAAAGTCGAATCCCAGGACCAAGCCGTCGCCCGAGTTGGAAGATCCGTCCCATCGGACGAATATTCCGGCCACCCTTGTACCGTACTTCGCCGTCAGGGCGTTCGTCTCGTCTGCGGTGAGGTACTTGACGTACATGCCCTTCTTTCCTGGTGTGCAATCCCAGGCCACCTGGAAGTAGTCATCCTTGCACCAGTTGGGACAGGCTATGACCTTGTAGCTCTGGTTGCTGGGGTCGGTTATTGGGAGTTTTTCCTCTACGTACTTAGCCTCCAAAAAGCCGCTGGATACCCCGGGGCAGAGGTGGTCGTGGAAGCAGACCGCCTTCATGAATATGTTGGGAGTCTTCTCATGGGCCCAGATGTTCGCTATGGGCAGGATGCTTCCGAAGACGCCAGGGTTCCAGGTCTCGACATTGGAAAGGACGTACTCTGCATCTATCTTGCCCTTCTCCTGAAGATCGAAACCGGATGCGTCAGCGTTCACCGTCAT
Source organism: Methanothrix harundinacea (assembly GCA_002502785.1). GTDB lineage: Archaea > Halobacteriota > Methanosarcinia > Methanotrichales > Methanotrichaceae > Methanocrinis > Methanocrinis harundinacea_A. The sequence continues at coordinate 53,618 of DAQG01000047.1, forward strand.
GTAGACCGCCTCGCCGGTGTTCTTGTTGAAAAAGCCAAACCAGAGCGGCTTCCAGGGTGCACTCAGGATGTTGACCAGGTTCTCCTTTCCCGGTGTGCAGCCTGAGACCTCCATCACCGCATCCAGGCACATTTCAGTGGTCTGGTCATCGATCACAGGATAGCCGGCGTTGGTGACCGCCAGCACGTTCAAATCGCCCTTCTCAAACCCCAGCTCATCCATGGCGTAGTTTGCGGCATCTGCGCCCAGCTGGTACATCTCCGCCCCATCGCCTAAGGCCATCCCAGGCACCAGGACCATCAGGAGCAGAATCGTCGCTGCGAATCGATCAATTTTCACATTATCACCTGTTGTTCGAAACGGGACTTGCGATCTGTTAATTGATGCTACGCAAGATGATAAACGTGATACCGAATTAGTTATAACTTTTTTGGTTGAATATCATAATAGTAGATATTTTGATTATAGTTTTTCATATTTTTAGATTATCGGCTTCTGCCGAAATTGCAGAAGTGGGGCGCTGTCCTTGGCTAGCGTTGCCCTGCTAACAGCGCCCCGATTTGAGGGGAGGGCAATGGCCTATTGAGGGATGCCATCTCTGAGGAGGTCATGGTGTGGCGAGTGCTGTGCACCCCGACCACCACCTCATCTTAATTAGTAATAAATTTTTCGGTTAAATTCATACACAGGCTTTTGATGGCTTTTTCGTCCCTGATGCGGCATCCGCCTCGCCACTTCAGCGATCTTTGCCATCGCAAGCATTTGGGCTAGCCGGCAGTCCTGCTTGGAAATTTTGACGCTGCACTTTGGGCCTGCGGTGACTATGGATGCGCACGACGTGTCGCTGATTTCTTATACAATTTGGAGTATCCGTAGTACAATACCCATACTCAAATTCGAAAATTATTATCATATGCGAGCGGATAAACATGGTCTTTGCGATTGAAGCGAGGCAGCTCACCAAGATCTACGACGGCAAGACCAAAGCCCTGGATGGGGTCGACCTCCAGGTCAATCCAGCGGAGGTCTTCGCTTTCTTAGGTCCCAACGGCTCGGGCAAGACGACACTGATGAGGATCCTCACCACCCAATTCAGGCCGACCTCCGGTGAGGCATACAATTTCGGGCTCGACGTGGTCCAGAGCGGCGCAGAAGTCAGGAAGATAATAGGATATGTTCCCCAGGAGACGAGCGTTTGGGCTGATATCAGCGGTTTTGAGAACCTTCTCATCTACTCTAAAATTTATGGCGTTCCCTCAAGCCGGAGAAAAAAGAGCATCGAGGACGCGCTCCAGAGCATGGGGCTGGAAGAGATGGCAAACAGGATGGTCAAGACCTACTCAGGGGGGATGGTGCGAAGGCTCGAGATCGCCTGCGCCCTCCTGGTCAAGCCCAAGATCCTCTTTCTGGATGAGCCGACGATCGGCCTGGACCCCTCAGCGAGAAAGGCGGTCTGGGAGAATCTGACTTCCTTCAAACGAGAGTACAGCACCACGGTATTTTTTAACACCCATTATATGGATGAGGCCGACATTTACTCCGATGAGATAGCCATCATCAACAAGGGGAAGATCGTAAAGTCCGGCACACCAAGCCAGCTCAAGCACTCGCTCAGGAGCGAAATCCTCCAGTTTCATTCAAACCACTTTCATTCGAACCATAACGGCATTGATGAAAATATTCTGAGGAATATCAGGGATCTGGCCTTTGTCAGAGATGTCGTCCTTTGCGACTCAAAGCTGGACGTATTTGTTGAGGATGGAGAGTTTGCATTGCCTCTGATCATCGAGGCTCTGAGATCTGAGGGGGTATCCATCGAAAGGATATCCGCCACAAGGCCGACCCTCGACGACGTCTTCTTAAAATATGTCGGAACGCTTTCCTTCGGAAGGGGTGGCAAATGACGGCTGAGGATTCCTTCCGGGAGATGTTTGCGATGATCGAGCTTGAGATGAGGAGGCTCAGGCACGATCGGACCGAAATATACACCAGGGCCATCCAGCCGATTTTGTGGCTAGGGGTCTTTGGAACGGTGATGAGCCAGGTGAGGGGCATCCCCACCGGTGGCATGCAGTATATCGATTACATCACACCGGGGGTGCTGCTCCAGTCCACCATATTCGTCTCCGTATTCTACGGCCTGACGATAGTCTGGGAGAGGGAGACGGGAATATTGAAGAGGCTCCTCGTTGCGCCCGCATCAAGGTGGGCCACCGTCATCGGCCGCTCCGTCGCCTCCGGCGTCAGGGCGGTGGTACAGGCCCTGATAATCTTCCCGGTGGCGATCCTGCTGGGTGTCAAGTTCGTGCCAAACCCCCTCTATATCGTGACCGCGTTTCTGATCCTGTTCCTGGTCTCGGGCGGGTTTGCCGCGATCTCGATCTTCGTGGCATCTCTCATGAAGACGAGAGAGCGCTTCATGGGTCTTGGCCAGGCACTGATCATGCCCCTTTTCTTTGCCAGCAATGCCCTCTATCCGATAGAGCTGATGCCTCCAGCACTGCAATATGTTGCCGTATTGAACCCCTTAACTTACGCCGTAGATGCCGTCAGAGGCCTGATGATCAGCGGGGATCTGAGCAATCTTCCGGTCGATGTCGCCGCCATAATCATCTTCGACGTTGTGATATTTGCCGTGGCATCTTTGAGCTTCAGAAAAATTATAGAGTGATCTGGAATAATCTTGAAAATCGGAACAGGTGATCGAATATGATTCTGAAACCGAATATGAGAAGCCAGGTTTTACCGATGCCCGTTGTGCTCATATCGACGGTATCGAAGGACTGCGTCAGAAATGCAGCGCCCTGGGGCTGCATTATGCCTATTTTGAGGCCGCTAGACGAGATCGCGATCGCATCCTGGCTGAAGCGAGACACCCTCGACAACATCCGGGATACCGGCGAGTTCGTGGTGAACGTCCCCACCGCCGATATGGTGAAGGAGGTCGAGATATGTGCGAAAAGCTTCCCGCCCGAGACTGACGAGTTCGAAGAGGCGGGTTTGTTTCCCCATCCCTCGGTGAAAGTGAAGCCACCAGGAATCGAGGGATGCGTCGCCTGGATGGAGTGCGAGCTTGTCGAGGAGATCCTTCGGGAGAAGTACTCCCTCGTCGTGGGGAGAGTCGTCCACCTGGAGGGTAACGACGACTTCTTCGATGAGAGTGGCGGGATGGACTTTGAGAAGGCAAAGCCGATGTCGATGATCCTCGGGCCCGATGGTGTCTGCTACACCCACCCGACATCGGAGCGCTGATGAAAGCGGGAACCCATACTTGGCGATGAGATCGCTATCCTCATACAAAAAATAGCAGGCTTTTCCCCTGCCGATGGTACTCATATCGGCGACGAACTGAATTGAGCAATCTCGTTGGTTCGGATCAGAGGCCGCTTCCAGGCCACTTCGGTGAAAGCCTATCAAAGGCATACAGAAGCCTCTAATCCTCTTTTTTACAGTTTCATGATTCATTCGTCGCGGTCGCATTCAGATCGCCCCTGGACCCAAGATCGGTCTTTTGCTGATCACATTCTTCCAGATCTTTTTTCACATCATTTTCACTAATAATGATAAATATGGCTAATTAATTCTAAATTCGTAGAATTTAGTTACAAATTTGGCGGTATAGATTATGACGATAGTAAGCGAAATAACGAGAGAAATCGTAAGATTGCCCATTCTTCTGCTTCTGGCGATCTCGATCTCGGCATCCCTCGCGGTCGTTCCGGCCGTCGCCTACGAGCTGGTAGTTCCCAGCGACCTCGACGGCGACCTGATCGTCTCTGACCAGGAGCTGGAGGAGGCTCAAGGCTCCTTCGACGACGGCGACATCACTGAAGAGGAGATGGAAGAGATCGAGCACATCCACGACAACTACCCCAGGACCGTTGTCGACACCGAGGGGCGGGAGGTCGTATTCTACAAGCCGGTGGAGAGGATAATCACCCGCGAGCCCGACACCTGTCGGATCGTCATAGCCCTCGGCGATGGCGATAGGATCGTCGCCTCAGAGCAGGCCGTAAAGTCGTGCCTCTGTCCCACAAACTTTGGCGTCTTCGACCAGGGATGCCTCGAATGCTACAACTCGATCATCGACAGAAACCTGCCAGATCTGCCCGAGACCAGCACCAGATACGACATCTACTACGAGCTGATGGCCTCTCTCGACCCTGACGTCATCATCACCTCCAGCGTAACCAACGTCCAGGACTTCGAGAGCAAAATCGGCTGTCCCGTCGTGGTTGCCGGTGGAGACGGCTGGATCTACAGCCGTGATGATGGCCTCTACGGCCAGATCGAAGCGATAGGGGACGTCCTGGACAGAGAAGACGAGGCGGAGGATTTGATCGGCTTCATCGAGTCGGAGATCAATATGATCAGATCGGTGACTGACGGCATGTCCGACGACGAGAAGCCGAAGGTCTACTTCGCTCCTCGGGGCGCCAAGCTCGGCTTCTACGACCCGAAAGAGGGGCGTGACTTCACCAGGACGTTTACGGAATACGACCCCCTGGATATAGCTGGTGGCAAAAACGTCGCCAAGGGGGCTGAAGGCTACGAGATCAACGTAGCCGTCGAGCAGATCATAGCCTGGAACCCTGATTACATCTTCGTCGCATGTAGCACTCCGGAGGACGCTGAGGTCATAAACTGGATCATGGAGTCTTCAGACCTTCAGTCGATAGCTGCAGTCCAGACTGGAAACGTCTACAACTGCTTCTATCCCCACTGCAGGGGAAGACCTCCAGACAGAAGCCTCCTCAACATGGTCTACATGGCCAAAGTCCTCTACCCCGAGGAATTCAAAGATGTGGATTTTGAGGGTGAGGGCAACAAGATCTTCGAGGCGTTCCTCGGCGTGGACGGCGTATTTACAGAGTACGCAGACTACCTGGTCTGGCCCAGGGAGTATCTGAACTCGCAGTAAATTTTGATGGACTTTGGGGGCTATGGGCGGCGTCCTCGCTCACCCCCATACGATTTGAACAGATCGACAAAGGAACACAATGAGCAACCGGAAAAGATCGGCTGCGAGATCAGGGCTCGGTCCCGGCTATTCCATCCCGGATGTCAGTCGCAGACACCGGCGAGCTCTCGATTCCCATCACGATAATTTGGAGATGATAAATGGTGATAATTGGGAATATTCTGGATTTAGGAGGTATTTGACTTGAAGATAGCTTCAGGAAAGTGGCTTGTAGCAGGGCTTTTTGCCCTCCTTTTATTAAAGGGATCATATTTATAAAAAAGCATAATTATTAAACTTGTACAACAAAATAATGCCAAATATAGTTCCAAAATATGGCTCTTCGCTATTCCGTGT
>DAQG01000051.1 GCA_002502785.1 Methanothrix harundinacea
AAATCTGGAGAGGGGTATTAGAAATTTTGGGGGAAATCTATGAGGTCCAATCTAGTGCTAATCCCTATTCTCATCACCCTTCTCCCTCTCTATCAGGCGGCGACCCTGATAGTAAGTTCAAAGGGTGGCGGCTATTCGGGAATTCAGGAAGCTATCGATGTGGCGATGTCCGGAGATACCATCCTGGTGGACGGTGGAACTTATCAAGAAAACCTGAACGTGACCAAAAAGCTGACCTTGAGGGGGATGAAGACGCCGGTGGTTAGTGGTGGGTTCGAAGGGAGCGCGATCACACTCAACGCAGATGGGATTATTCTGGAGGGGTTTGAGGTCAAGTCTTCGGAGAGCTGCGATAAGCAATCTGATCCTCTGATCTCCGGGGCTGGAATTCAGGTGAACTCGAAGGGGAACACCATCAGATTCAATCACGTTCACACCAGTTGTTGCGGTATCTTCGTTTGCAATTCCAGCAGCAATTCCGTTCACCACAACGAGGTTATCAATAACGACCAATACGGCATCCATCTCCTGAACTCCAGCGATAACGTAATCTATGGCAACTACGCCCGATACAACAAATACGGCATCTCCCTCCTGAAATCCGGCGATAACGTTATCTATAGTAACGACGCCAAATCCAACGACAAATATGGCGTCTACCTCCTGAACTCCAGCGATAATGCCATTTATCGTAATTATGCTGAATCCAACGGATACGATGGCATTCATCTCAGATATTCGGTCAAAAACAATGTATCCAAAAACAACGCCACCAATAATGAGAGGTCTGGAATCTCTCTCAAGGGCGCTCTGGACAACTTGATCTATGGCAACGAGATCGTCGAAAATAACGAGAGGGGCATACTGCTTGAAAATTATTGCAGCAACAACGTCGTATCGGGGAACTTAGTTAAAAATAATAAAGATTGTGGTATAAGTCTCCACGACTGCTGCATAAACAACACCATCGTCGCGAACACGGCGAAAGACAACGGAAATTACGGCATTTATCTCTGGGGGTTCAGCAACAACAACACCATAAAGAGCAACACCGCCAGAGGCTGCATCGATGCTGGCATCCGCATCCTGAACTCCAACAAGGGGAACAGCATATACGGAAACAACTTCATCGAGAACGGAATTAAACACGATGCTGTCGACGACAACGGCACCAACATCTGGGATGATGGCGTTGCCGGCAATTACTATAGCGAGTACCTCAAACGCAATTGTACCGACAGCGACGGCGATGACATTTGCGATGCAGAATATCAAATTCCAGGAGATTCCGGCGCAGTAGATAGGTACCCTCTGGCCTCACCGGCTGAGACGGTGAGTCTTCAAATGATACGTTCAGAGGTGGGTTGATTTTGTCGAACCGTTCGTGAATCTCGGAAGGGTCGGCTTGGCCTTTCCTCATCATTTTATTAGTCCTGAAGTTGTGTTCTCATCATCTTTAGTTCTCCCAGGTTTCCCGACAGCATCTTCTCGAAATCAAACTCTATACGACCTCGCATATCGGGGCCCGCAAGGACGATGGTCTTGAACTCGCCGTACTCTCCCAGGGGGTTAATCCTGTTCTTCTCGCAAGCTCGAAGAAAATCATCCAGATTGTTCCGATCTAAAACCCTCCCAAGCCAGCTCTCATCGAGGTGCTCTCTCCTCAACATTACTATCATAATCTCATAGCCCTCTTCGATCATATTTGCGAGCATTTCCGCCGGGTCTTTGTGCCAGAGGGGCAAAATGAGCTGGATGTCTAGCTTCTGGCAGATTTTCGCCAGGCGGTTTCGCCGGCGGTTCGAGGCGACGGCTCCATCACAGAGGCCGGCGATATCGAGGGGCTCGAGGGCTTCGATGAGCGGCGAGATTTCGTCCTCACCGTCAGCGCAAAACTCGATCAGGGGCGTGGCCAAAGATCGAGCCGAAATTCTGGTCAGATCCGGATCATGGCTCCTGTACATGCGGGTGCTTTGGGATGCCCTCGCCGTGACGAGATAACTGACCTCAAGCCCTGCCTTCCGGATTAGGTGGTGGCTGTAGATTGAGCTTGCATCACCCGAGAAGAGGACGGCGACCTTCAACTCGAAACCCCTCCATCAAGTCTGTGATCTTCACGGTTCGGTGCAGCTCGTCGAGCTGATCTGGCCCGACCGGTGGAAGTAGTGGACGACGAAGGCCGCGAGGAGGACGGCCATGATCCCTGTGAGGAAGATCCCGTCGAAGACCCCTGCCCCGCCGATGGAGAGGACGAGGGGTTTTGTGCTCATGTTCATCGATCCCGGACCGACCATAGGCGGGGCAAGCTCTGCCAGTACGCCGGGGGTGAGGAGGCTGAAGACGTCTGCTCCCAGGAGGGTTCCCATCGTCCCGCTGATGTAGGCGAGGGCCGGGGCCGCCTGGAGCCTCCTTGCCAGGGTGAGGCCGCAGACGGCGGCGAGGGTGGGGGGGACGTAGACGGGAAGAAGGATGCCCTCGCCTGCCACCGGCATCGCCATCATGTAGGTTATCACCGCCACTATCATCGTTCCCAGGATCGCCCTTCTCGTCGAGACGTGGCATTTGACCAGGATCGTCAGGGAGACGACGATCGGGATTATGCAGCCGCCCAGGTTCACGGCCAGTGTGACGGGGTGGAAGGTGGCAGGAAAAGAGAAGTCCATCACCGGAGCGAGGAGCGAGGCCGCCTCCAAAAAGATCGGGGGGTATGATGTGATCAGCCCGGTGTGAAGGGGGACGTTCACGGCGCTTCCTGCAAAGCTTCCGAAGACCATCAGAAGGGCGTGCCAGTGGCTGAAACCCACCTGGAAGAAAGCCTCCGCCGTGAGCCTGAAGAATAGGTAGATGACGATCAGAGGAGCGGCCAGGACCAGCAAGATGAGCGCCAGGGAGATGGGGATGACGAGCCATTCAAACAACTTCAACACCCGGAAGATAATTTGTTGGGGCCGTTAATATAGTCTTCCGAGTGGTCATCCAAAAGCCCATCCAAATGAACGTCCAAAAGCCGTAACCGAAAAGAGGATCTCTTCTGGGGAAGGCCAGAGCTATAGAGCAGAGCACGAATGGAGCGGTTTCGATATGGCGATAATTGCGGGCAAAGAGCTTGGTGAGATACTGGACCGGGGCGTCGTCCGGGAGATGATCGATCCCGAGGTCCAGGTACAGATGTGCGGCGTCGACTTAACCCTAAGGTCCGTTGAGCGGTTTGTGACTGCGGGAGCGGTGGATTACGACAACAAGGAGCGTGTGATCTCGAAGACTGAGGAGGTCGCCTTTGACGATGCGGGCTGGGCCTATCTGGATGCGGGCTGCTACCTTGTGACCTTCAACGAGACCGTGAGCATACCCAAGGCCCTGACCGCCCTTGCCCGTCCGAGATCGAGCCTTCTGCGGAGCGGGGCGACCGTAGAGACTGCTCTCTGGGACCCCGGTTATCAGGGCCGGAGCCAGTCTCTTCTCGTCGTCCACAACTCGAAGGGTTTGCGTCTGAAGAGAAACGCCCGGCTGATCCAGCTCGCTTTCTACAGGCTTTCCAGCCTCGCGGATAAGGGGTACGAGGGTGTTTACCAGAACGAGAACCTGTGATCTACTCCACTTCGACCAGACGACTGCGACTCAGCGGCCGGAGCTCCGAATCCAGCTCGTAGAGTAGGGGAACGCCCGTCGGGATCTCGACCTTCGATATTCCATCGTCAGAGATCCCGTCGAGGTGCTTGACCAGGGCGCGGAGGGCATTTCCGTGGGAAACGACGAGAACCCTCCGGCCGGACCTGATCTCGGGAGCGATCCTTTTCTCCCAGAAGGGGACGACCCGATCCGAGACGCCCTTGAGCGACTCGGAAGACGGTAGCGCTTCCAGAGGAAGGTCGCGGTAGCGCCGGTCGAACCGCGGGTGCCTCGGGTCCTCCGGATCGAGGGGGGGCGGCAAGTCCCGGTAGCCGCGCCGCCAGAGCCGGACCTGATCCGCCCCCACCTCGGCCGCCACTTCGTCTCTTGTCCTGCCCTGGATGGCTCCGTAGTGGCGCTCGTTCAGCTCCCACGTTTTACAAACAGGGACCCATTCGAGGTTCATCTCCTCGGAGACGATCCAGAGGGTCTTGATCGCCCTTTTCAATAGCGATGAAAAGGCGAGGTCGAAGTCCAGCCCTTCCATGCGGAGGAGGCGGCCAGCCCTCGCTGCCTCCTCCTCGCCCAGAGGCGAGAGGCCGACGTCGGTCCAGCCTGTGAACCTTCGTTCGACGTTGTAGACGGACTGGCCGTGGCGAAGTAGGACTAGGTTGAAGACGGATTTCATGGAAAGCCCCGCGTTGTGGGCCGAAAGAGATGGATCGACCCAATTTCGAGGAACCGTTGGCGGGGCCAGAAATATTCTTTGCGATCCCCTGCCCGAAATCCGCAGAAAAATAGATGGTGATCGGACCAGTGCTCTTCTTCAGATTATGGCCCGGGCCGTTATTATGGGGTGGTTGTTTCTGTCCACCACCAGAACTTCATCTCCGTCCTCGATATCCAGGTCGGCGTCTACCACCTGCTGGCCGAAGATTCGGCCGCCTCTGGCCACGAAGGGCACGGAGGCATCCGATATCACCAGCCTCTTTCTTTTCGGCATCTGACTCTCTGGCAAGAGTTATCACCTCTGGAGATACAGGTGGAGCTGATCTGATATGAATTTTTTGGTGAAAAGTATGATTAGATCTTAAATCTAGGTTAGATTTTATCTCTCAGCTCTTCCTCGGTCTCCGTGCCCATCTTCTCGTCCGCCTCGTCTTCCATCTCCCGGCTCGCCTTCAGGCTTTCGTTGTAATACTCCAGAGCCTCCTCGAACTGGTTTGTCAGCTGATAGACCGTGCCGATCTGGTGGAGGGTCGCGGCCTCCCCCGCCCGGTTCCCGATCTCCCTCTTGATCTCCAGGCTTTCGTTGTAATATTCGAGAGCTTCCCGGAACCGGTTTGTGTCGCGGTAGACCTTCCCGATCTGGTGGAGGGTCGTCGCCTCGGCGGCTTGATCGCCGATCTCCCTGTCGATATCCAGGCTCTTTTTGTAGGCATCGACGGCATCGTCAGATCGCAGCATGGACTGCAAAACCAGTCCCTTCTGTTTGAGGGCTGCCGAGAGCATCATTTTATCGTTCGTCTCTCTTGCGCAGATCTCGGCCCGTTCTGTGAACTTGAGGGCGGAGTTGAGGTCGAGGATGGCGTAGGACTTCGCGCCGAGGCGGAGGTTCGGCTTCAAGGCCCTCTCGTAATCCTTGGAGAAAAAGAGATGTTCTGCAATGAAGATCGCCAAAAGCTGCTTATCGAGATAGCTTGTCTTCATTTTTCCATCTCTACCCCAACTTATGCGTTTCCGTCTCTCGATCCTCAAGGCGTTTCGGTCTTTGGTGGTTCGGCTCAATCCTCGCTCTTCTCGACCTTGGCAGAAGCACCTTTTTTCGAAACAATCGCAAGAATGGATTTTGTCCGACTTTGGCTTAAAGTTTTGCCCGCCACTCGGCGTCGTATCTCGCCCCGCAGTTCGGACAGATCAGAACGATCCTGTAATCCTCCTCGTCGCGGAGGAAGGAGGCGTGAAAGCCCCTCTAGTAGCCGCAAGTGGGACAGATTCTGAACTCGTCGCCCGGCTCGACCGGCGTCATTTTCTCTGAGACCTTCTCGCTCAAGATAACACCATAGGGAATTTGAGGTACAAAGTATTTTAATCTTGTTCGGTCTGAGAAAGAGGAGCTTGAGGTGCGGGTGCGAGCGTGGGTGTGGATATGGGTGCAGGCGTGACTCGATGGCGGCTTTGGCCCCAGCTCAGGTCTGCGCTGCTCGGGGCCTCGTGTCCCGCGGAGACGGGCTCGTCGATCCTTCTTTCGCAGTGGGGGCAGACGGTGCGATCCCGATCAGTATCTCGCAGACCCTGCACTCAATCCGTGCCATCGCAGACGAAGGGGCGAGTCAATCGGGGACATGCCAGCTGGCTTTTAATCACCATCGTCGGGGTCCTCGTGCAGCTCTTTAGGGGGGCTCGATGGCCTTTGCGCCCCTGCAGCCCTCTTCGTCGTACCTTCCGCCTTCTCCGCCCGCAGTTTCGCACGCCCCTGGATCTCCTCGACGAACCCCGAGGCGAGAATTCCCGTGGGCAGAGCGAACATACCGACGCCGATAATAATTATCATTGAGCCGACGATCTTTCCGAGAGTCGTCACCGGGTATATGTCGTCGTATCCGATGGTGGTGAGGGTCAGCAAACCCCACCACATCGTCGCTGGGGTGCTGGGGAAGTTCTCGGGCTGGACTTTGTGCTCCAGGAAATATATGATGCTGGAGGCGAAGGTGAGAAAGAATACTATGGCGAAGAAAGTCACCGTCAGCTCCTCCTTCTTCGCCCTGATCACCCTCTCGAGGGTCACCATCGACTCCGAGTACCTGCCTATCTCAAGGAGCCTGAAGAGCCAGAAGATCCTTACGCCCCGGAGGAACCGGAGATCCGGTAACACTATGGGCAGGTAGTAGGGGAGGATCACCAAAAGGTCTATGATCGCCAGAGGCGAGAGGGCGAACCTTACCCTGCCTCTGATGGGTGCGGACCGGCCCGGACTCAGGTCCGAGACCCAGAGCCGCAGAAGGTACTCCACGGTGAAGGCGATTATGGAGAAGAATCCGAAGGAGTCAAAGAGGGGGCCGTATCTCGCGTTGATCGCCTCCTCGCTCTCCAGGACCACCGCCGCGACGTTGAGGAGGATCAGGGCCATTATGAAGAAGTTGACCAACCTCCCAGCAGCGTTCTCTGGATCGGTCGCCTCCAGGATCTCGTATATCCGCCTCTTGTACCTTTGGGCCATCCCTTCATGATATGTCATCTTAATATATACCGGTGTCTTTTTTTTGATCATGATCGTGGCCTGCATCCAGCTCCAGATCCGGCTCTGCAAAAAGGACGGAAACCTCGGCCGCGCCCTGTCCATGGCAACAGAAGCCGTCGAGAAAGGCGCAGAGATCCTGGCATTCCCGGAGCTGTTCCTTACGGGCTTCTGCTACTCTCAGGACCTATCCGACCATCCCCCCTACTCCTCCCTCGATCCCTTCAGGTCCTTCGTCCGCGAGCACGGCTGCACTATCGTGGGCTCCCTCGTCGACGGGAGGCTGAACCGGGGCTTCTGCCTCGATGAGAACGGCATCGGCTTTCGGGAGAAGATCCACCCCTTCGGCCCCGAGAAGGAGCAGTTCGTCGGGGGAAAATCGATATCGCCGATCCAGACCTCGAAGGGCAAGGTGGGCCTGGAGATCTGCTACGACCTCCGGTTCCCGGAGGTGGCAAGAAGCCTCGCCCTCTCGGGCGCCGACTACCTGGTCACCATCGCCCAGTTCCCCGCATCGCGGGGATATCACTGGCAGACCCTCTGCCGGGCGAGGGCCATCGAGAACCAGATCCCCCACATCGCCTGCAACGGTGCAGGCCCCGAGTTCTGTGGCGGGTCCGCCATCCTCGACTCCTGGGGCAGACCCCTCGCAGAGGCAGGATCTGGGGAGGCGATGATCCTGGCCGAGATCGACCTCGAGGATCGGGACCGGGTCCGTAAGGAGATCCCTGCCTTGGAAGACCTGCGGCCCGAAATTTACATATTCTATAATAAACGATGAACAGCGGCAGAACAACGGCAGAACGATGACTGAAAGGCAGCTGAAGGACGGATGAGGGTGATGGGCGGTCTGAGATGAAACCCGAGACGGCGAAGTTCCTCCGATCACGGTTCAGGGAGTACTACCTGGAGGTCTCCCTGGAGCCGCCCCCCCAGCTCGAACGAAGGGAGTGGGGCTTCATCCTCTTCGACGACATGCCCAAGTTCGTCATGCGTCGCCACAAGTCCTTTTTGACGAGATCAGAGCTCGTCGACTACGTAAGAACCTCGGTCCCGGCCCACGCCTACCACTCAGCCGCCCTCTACGAGCGGCCGGGCGCTCCATCCATGCGGGAGAAGGAGTGGCTCGGCGCAGACCTCATCTTCGACTTGGACGCCGATCACCTCCGAAACGCCCCCTCTTCTTACGGCGAGATGCTCGACCTAGTCAAGACCGAGACGATGAAGCTCTTGGAGTTTCTCCTCGAAGACTTCGGCTTCGCCGACGACGATGTCCGGGTCGTCTTCTCCGGCGGGAGGGGCTACCACATCCACGTTCGAGACCCCCGCGTCCTGGACCTGGGGAGCGGCGAGCGGCGCGAGATCGTGGACTATCTTACAGGGCGGGGGCTGGACATTGAACGTTTCATTTCCGAAAAGGTCGCCGAGGGCGAGTTCGGAATCGAAAAGAGCCCCGCCTTTAGATGCCCTCCAGGAAATGCTCCCGGTTGGGCTGGGAGGGTAAACAAATCAGTTCTTTCCTTCATCAAGCACATTCATGACCTTGATAAGGACGAGGCGATATCGCTGCTATCTACCAGGAAGGGAATCGGAACGCGGAAGGCGGCTCGTTTTTATGATGGGCTGATGGTAAAAGATGAGATGGGTGAGGACATCTTCGACAAGATCCATAGAGGTAAAATTGACCTCTCTCTTGGAAGTACTGAGTTTTGGAAGATGTTAATAAAGGAAAACCTTGATGGGGTGCGAGTACAGCTCAGCCAGGATCAAACTGACGTCGATGGTGCCCACTTCGGTCTCCCTATTGATAGCGAAAAGGGGGAGACCGACGAGCCGGTCACCACCGACGTCAAAAGGCTGATAAGGTTTCCCCTCAGCCTTCACGGGGGAACGGGCCTCCGGGTTACGCCCCTATCCGTCGGGGGGCTGGAATCCTTCGACCCTCTCCGCGACGCCGTCGTCTTCGGCGACCAGCCCGTCGATATATACCTTCGCGCGCCCTACTTCCTTGAGATGCAGGGCGAGAATTTCGATCTGGACGAAGGGCCGGTAAACGTCCCACTGTACGCGGCCGTCTTCCTGATGGCCCGGAAGATCGCGGAGCTGGGCAAAGCTTTAGACTGATGAGACGACCTAATATCCCTCTCCGACCTGGGTGAGGATCGGTGGGTGAAGATGAGCGATCTGGATCTTGTGAACCTCCTGCGAAAAGAGCGAAAGGCGGCGGAGCTGTTGCCGCTGGAACCCGGCTTCTACCAGAAGGTGGGCGAATACCTCGCTGAGCTTGAGCGAGATCGCGTCCAGGTGAAGGACCACTACTCCGTCGAGGCCCAGATTGTGGAAGACGAGCTGAAGGCGGCCCGGGGGAGCATCGGGCGGCTGATAGACCTTCGGATCAAGAAGATCACTAGGAAGGTACAGCGCGCGGGCTCGGCTTCGAGGGACGTGGCCATCAAGGGGATGACTCCGGAGGAGGAGCGGATATACCGCGAGACTCTGGCCGCCCTCACCGAGGGGAGGGAGGCAATCCTCGCCCAGGTGAACCAGGTCAAGCGCGAGACCACCGAAAGGGCTTTAACGCCCAAGAGGGGTATGACCCAGGAATACGCCCTAGTGCTCATGATGGAGAGCGTTCCGACGTTCGTAGGCGTTGATGGAAGACGTTACTCCCTTATGAGGGGAGATCTTGTGATGCTTCCGGCTTTACATGCCAAGAACTTATGTAATAAAAATTTAGCTCGCGAATGCAAGCAGGTGTGATCCTATGAAGATGCCAAAGGAGTTTAAAGCTCATTGTCCTTTCTGCAAAAAGCACACCACCCACATCGTGGAGAGGGTGCGAAAGGGGCGGGCCACGACGATGGCCCACATAGACAGGCAGAAGTACCGGGCCCAGGGCATAGGGAACTCTGGGAAGTTTTCGAAGGTTCCTGGCGGCGACAAGCCCACCAAAAGGGTGAACATCAGGTACAGATGCAATGAGTGCAAGAAGGCCCACAACCGCAAGGGCTTCAAGGTTTCAAAGTTTGATCTGGTGGAGGGTTAACTCTGTCAAAATTTCTGAAAGTCGAGTGTAACGACTGCGAGAACGAGCAGGTTATCTTCGGCAATGCCGCTACGGTGGTAAAGTGCCTGGTCTGCGGTAGAACCCTGGCCGATCCCAAAGGCGGAAAGGCTCAGGTCAAGACCCAGATCTTAGAAGTGTTAGAGTGATTGATATGCAGAGTGAGGGTTGGCCTGAGCCTGGCGAGCTTGTGGTCTGTACAGTGGATCAGGTGGTGGATTTCGGGGCCTTCGTAATCCTGGACGAGTATAAGGACAAACGAGGTCTGATCCACATATCCGAGGTGGCCAGCGGCTGGATAAAGTACATTCGAGATCACGTTCGCGAAGGCCAGAAGATCGTCTGCAAAGTGCTCAACGTCGATCCGTCGAGGCACCACATCGATCTATCCCTAAAGGATGTCAACGAGCACCAGAGAAGGGATAAGATCCAGGCCTGGAAGGCCGACCAGAAGGCGTGGAAGTGGCTCCAGATGGCCTACGAGGGCGAGGAGGAGCACCTGGCTGAAATCACGGCCGGTCTCGTCAAGGGGTACGAGAGCCTCTACATGGCGCTGGAAGATGCGGCCGTCAGCGGGATCGAAGCCCTCACCGAGGCAGGCCTCAGCTCCGAGGACGCCGAGAAGGTTCTCGCCATCTCTCAGGAGAACGTCAAGATCCCCAATGTAGAGATCACTGGTTACGTCGACCTCACGAGCCCTGCCTCCGACGGGGTGGAGCTTATCAAAAAGGCCCTCAAGAAGGCTGCCAAGACCAAAGAGAGCGAGGTTACCCTGGACGTGAGGTACGTCGGTGCGCCCCGCTACAGGATTCACGTTACAGCTCCCGATTACAAGCTGGCCGAGGCAGAGCTTCGAAAGGCGGCAAAGGCTGCAATAGATCTCATAGAGAAGCAGGGCGGCGAAGGAACTTTCCACAGGCAGGCATGAGATCGAAGATAAAGAAGTGCAGGACCTGTGACCTGTACACCTTGAAGGAGAACTGCCCCATCTGCGGCGCTGTGACCAGTCTGACGAAGCCTGCGAGGTTCTCTCCCGAGGACCGCTACGGCAGGTACAGGCGGGCGTTGCGCCAGGAGGCCGAATGAGAGAAACTATTGTTCGCAGAATTAAGGACCTCGATCTCAAAAACCCCATTCTTATAGAGGGCCTGCCGGGCGTAGGTCATGTCGGAAAGCTGGTGGCCGAACACCTCATTGAGGAGCTGGAAGCCGAGAAGATCATAGAGATCTACTCGCCTCACCTGCCTCCTCAGGTGATCGTCCTGGACGACGGGACGGTAAAGCAGGTCCGAAACGAGATCTACGCCTACCACGGCAAGGATCGAGATCTTCTCCTCGTGGTGGGGGATTACCAGAGCGCCACCAACGAAGGCCACTACGAGCTTACGGGTGTATTTCTCGACCTTTGCGAGGAGTTTGGGGTCGAGAGGATCTACACCCTGGGCGGGTACGGCACGGGCCAGTTCGTAGATAAGCCAAAGGTCCTTGGTGCCGCCAATAGCCTGGAGCTCGTAGAGGAGATGAAGGAGTTTGGCGTCGTCTTCCAGGAGAACGAGCCTGGCGGGGGTATAGTCGGCGTCAGCGGCCTTCTTGTGGGCCTCGGCAGGCTCAGAGATATCGATGCCGTCTGCCTGATGGGCACCACCAGCGGCTATCTCGTCGACCCCAAGAGCGCCCAGGAGGTTCTCCGGGTCCTCTCCAAAGCCCTCGATATCGAGGTGGGCATGCAGGCCCTCGAAGACCGGGCCAAGGAGATGGAGCGGATCGTGGGCAAGCTCCAGGAGATGGAGAAGGCTCAGATGCCCTTCGAGACGAGTGGCGAAGAAGACCTCCGCTACATCGGATGAGTTCGTCATGATCGAGGATCTCTTCGAGAGCGCGCGCCGGCTCCTCAAACTCGCTGAGAGGGTAGGTGCGGAAGAGGCCGAAGTCTTCGGCCTTGAAGCTAGGGCCGTCGACGTCGACCTGCGGAAAGACCAGGTTGAGATGGCGAGCGAAAGCTTCGATCGGGGATTGGGCCTTCGGGCCGTTGTGAGGGGGGCCGTCGGGTTCTCCAGCACCAGCGACCTCTCAAAGCTGGAAATGGTGGCCGAAAGCGCCGTAAGGGCCGCTCGGGCCCGAGGTCGCGACGACAAGTGGCGATCACTTCCGCTTCCCGAAAAACCGGGTCGACCCGAGGGGGTCTTTGATCCTGCCATCGCCAAGATGGGGCCAGAAGAGTGTCTAGACCTGGCTGCGACCCTCCTCCAAGGGGCAAGCTCGATCTCGGGGGCGGAACCGGTCTCGGGAGGCATCTCCGCCATCACCGGCTCGGAGCTGGTAATAAACTCGAACGGCCTAGAGCTTGACGAGAGGGGAACCATTTTTCACGCCTATCTCGAGACGGTGGCAAAGGGCGAGGACGGCACCGTCGCGACAGGCTACGATTTTGCGAACTCCAGGTCAGCCCTCGCCGACCTTACAGACGTCGGGCGATCTGCAGGCGACCTCGCCAGCCGGTCTCTCGGCGGGGTTCGGGGCGAGAGCAGGAAGGCCGAGGTACTCTTGGGACCGATAGCCTTCGCCGATATACTGGGGAGCGCCTTCGTCCCCTCGATATTCGGGGACAACGTCCAGAAGGGAAGGTCATCTCTCGCGGGAAGGATCGGCGAGGTCGTTGCCGAAGAGAACCTCTGCATCGTCGACGATGGCCTGTTAAGGGGCGGCATGGCCACCTCCAGCTTCGACGGTGAGGGTGTACCCTCCCAGAAGACGCCCCTGGTGGAGGAGGGCGTTCTGAAGGCTTTTCTTTACGACTCCTATACAGCGGGAAAAGAGGAGACGGCGAAGAAGAGCACAGGGAACGCGGACCGTCCGGGCTATGCGGGGATTCCCAGGATCGGGACGAGCAACCTGATCGCATCCTCAAACGACCTCCAAAACGTCCTGGCGGAGACGAAGAGGGGATATCTTGTGACCGGCGTCATCGGGGCTCACACCGCAAACTCCGTCTCCGGCGATTTCTCGGTGGAAGCGAGAAACGTCTTCCTAATCGAGGACGGCGAGGCGGTGCGACCGATACGGTCCCTGATGCTGGCGGGAAACGTCTTCGACCTCCTCGGCTCGATCAAAGCGGGGACCGACGCACGGATGGTGGGATCGGCGGTAGTTCCCACGGTCAAGGCAGAGATGAAGGTTGTCGGAAGTTGATGACGGAAATCTGCGGTTGACATTGCCGGCATTAATTGATATATCCACGTTATACATATAGAGGCGGTTATTGATGATCATCGGTGGGCCATCCTCCCAGCTTCTTGGGGGCAGGGTTGCAACAATTCTCAACGAAGATTTGGCGTTGTGCGAGTACAGCAGGTTTCCGGACGGCGAGGCCTACACCCAGGTCTGCTCAGACCTCGACGACAGGATCGTCGTTGTTCAGAGCACGCCGTCGGACCGGGACATAATCCAGCTTCTCCAGCTTCTGGACGTATTCCGGGGAAGGCGAATCGACCTCGTCGTCCCCTACTTCGGGTACGCCCGCCAGGACAAGCAGTTCAAGCCGGGCGAGCCCCTCTCCGCAAGGGCGATGGCCGTCGCCATCGACGCCTTCCTCGAAGAGGGATCCAGGTTCTTCACCGTCAACATTCACGATCGGTCCGTCCTCAAAAACTTCAAGCACAAGGCAGAGGACCTGGATGCAACACCCCTTCTCGCTGACGAGATCCAAAAGATGAACCTCGACGATCCCGTAATCATATCTCCGGACAAGGGGGCCGTTCGGATGGCGAAGGTTGCGGCGACGAGGCTCGGGATCGATTACGATTACCTCGAAAAGACGAGGCACAGCGGGACCGAGGTCTCGATGGCCCCAAAGGAGATCGACGCCTCCGGCCGAGACGTCGTGATCCTCGACGACATGATCGTCACCGGCGGGACGATGGCCCAAGCGATATCGATCCTAAAGTCGAACGGAGCAAAGCGGGTCTACCTCGGATCGGTTCACCCGGTCCTGACGGGAAGCGCTGTCCTGAAATTGTGCAGAGCCGGGGTCGAGTCTATCATCGCGACCGACACCCTGGAAAAGGCCGTCAGCACGGTATCGGTGGCGAGGCTGATCGCCGATGCCGTCCGGCCGTGAATCTATAATCTTTTTATAATCCTTTTCCACGGATGATCGAAAAGGACGCTGACGTCTGGGAGAGGACCGGGCCTGTGGCCCCGTCCGCCACGACCCGCCCCTCGGCGAAGGCGACCTGCCGCCCGATCCTTGTGACCCTGCCTTCGGCGACGATCCTCCCCTCCCGGAAGAAAGAGGTCGTCTCCGAGATCGTCGCGATCCGGTCGTTCTCATCGAGGGCTGTGAAGAGGGCGAGGGCCATCGCCTCGTCGGCGAGGGCGGTGTATATCCCTCCCTGCATCCACCCAGCCCCGTTCAGCATGTCGGGCCTCACTTCCATCTGAAGCTCCGCCTTTCCATCGCCGAAGGTGGCGACCTCAATCCCCATGAGGTTGAAGAAGGGGTTTGCGTCTCTCCCCTTTTTTCGCAGCTCTTCGAGGTAGCTCATTCTATCGTCCCTTCCATCAAAACCGGTTTGTATAAGCCTTTTGGAAGGAGCCCACCTCCGCCTTCTTCGAAACCAAAAAGAGATATCCGTTCGGGTTTAAGGTCTCGATCATGGCAGGGAACTCTTTCGGCACCATCTTCAGAATCACCACCTGGGGCGAGAGCCACGGACGGGGCGTCGGGGTCGTCGTCGATGGCTGCCCCGCGGGCCTCGCCCTCTGCGAGGGCGACGTTCAAAGAGAGCTGGACCGGAGGCGTCCGGGCCAAAGCTCAATCTCGACACAGCGAAAGGAGGAGGACAAAGTCGAGATCCTCAGCGGCCTCTTCGATGGAGTTACGACGGGAACTCCGATCTCGATGCTCGTAAGGAACAAGGACGCAGAGTCCGGCGCCTACGACTCCTTGCGGGACCGGCCGAGGCCGGGCCACGCCGATTTGGGCTACATCGCCCGGTACGGGATCCGGGACCATCGGGGCGGTGGAAGGTCGTCGGGAAGAGAGACCGTCGGCAGGGTCGCAGGCGGTGCCGTGGCCAAGAAGCTCCTGGCCGAGAGCGGGATCGAGGTTGTGGGCTACGTTCTGGAGCTTGGAGGCGTCCGGGCCAAAATCCCAAACTCTTTGGACTCATCCAGTCTCAGAGGCGAGGCCGAGAAAAACCCTGTGCGTTGCCCGGACCAGAAGGCAGCAGAGGAAATGATCAGGGCTCTTGATCAGGCTCGCGAGGCTGGCGACAGCCTCGGCGGCGTCGCCGAGATCGTGGCCGCGGGCGTTCCGGCAGGCCTGGGAGAGCCGGTCTTCGACAAGCTGGATGCGGACCTCGCCCGGGCCCTCATGGGCATCGGCGCGGTCAAGGCCGTCGAGATAGGAGCCGGGGTCGAGTCTGCAAGGCTGAAAGGAAGCGAGATGAACGACCCCATCCTTCCGGCGCCCGAAGGGCTGATCTTCGAGACGAACAACGCCGGCGGGATCCTCGGCGGGATATCGACGGGAGCTCCTATAATCTGCAGGATATCGGTGAAGCCCACCCCCTCCATATCCATGCCCCAGAGGACGGTGGACCTCACGACGGGCGAGGCGACCGAGATCGAGATTAAGGGTAGGCATGACCCATCCATCCCGCCGAGGATCGTTCCCGTGGCGGAATCGATGGTGGCCCTCGTTCTCGCAGACCACCTTCTGAGGCTGAGGGCGGCAAGAATCTGAAATTCCCTGGCCAAATTTTATATCGGCCGCTTTCAGATCAAGAAGCATGCAGAAGGAGTTTCGCACCCTCCTCTCCCTCGACGAGGCGAGGGCGATCGTCCTGGACCGCGTTCCTAAAGCGGGTCAGGAGACTGTTCCCCTGGAGAGGGCCTTCGGCCGGGTCCTGGACGAGAGGGTCGTCTCCCCTGTCGACGTCCCGGGCTTCGATCGGGCGGCCATGGACGGCTACGCCCTCAAGCCGGCTGACACCCTGGAGGCGAGAGAGGACCGGCCCGTCGCTTTCGCCCTGATCGGCACCGTTCCCATGGGAAGGATGCCCGAGATCGTCGTTGGAGAGGGTGAGGCTGTCGAGGTCTCTACGGGCTCGATGATGCCGGTGGGTGCGGATGCTGTGGCCATGGTCGAGCACGCCGAGATCGATGGGGGTTTGCTTCTCATAAGGCGGCCGGTCCACGTCGGCGAGAATGCCCATCGGGCTGGCGGAGACGTCGCCTTCGGCGAGACGGTCCTTCTTCCCGGAAGAAAGTTGACGGCCCGGGAGATCGGGCTATTGGCGGCGGTGGGCCGAAAAGATGTGAGGGTTCGATCTCTCCGGGTGGCTGTCGCTTCGTCGGGCGACGAGCTCGTACCCCCTGGCGAGTCCCTAGCTCCTGGCCAGATCTACGACATAAACTCATACTCGATCGCGGCGGCCGTGGAAGAGTGCGGTGGTTCGCCTCGCGTTTTCGGGATCCTCCCCGACGACCACGATTCGATGGCCGAGGGGCTGAAGGGGATGGCAAAACAGTGCGATCTGATCCTGGTCAGCGGGTCCACCTCCGCCGGAATCGGGGACATGGTCTACAGGGTCGTCGAAGAGCTGGGGAATGTGATATTCCATGGGATCAACCTCAAGCCTGGAAAGCCGACCCTCTTTGGAACGGTCTATAGAAAGCCCTTCATCGGCCTTCCCGGCTACCCCACCAGCGCCCTCACCGTCTTCGGCCAGCTGGCAGCTCCAATGATCAGAAAGGCGGTGGGGACCGAGCACCTGGCGCCGAGAACCAGGGGAAGGCTTGCAAGGCCGGTGCGGTCCGAGGGACGCAGGCAAATGCTCTCGGTGGGCGCTGTGGGGGGATGGGTCTACCCCGTCGACAAGGGGAGCGGCTCCATCACCACCCTCGCCCAGGCCGACGGCGTCATCGAGATACCGGACCAGGTTGAATACCTGGATCAGGGCGAGGTGGTGGAGGTCCAGCTCTTCGGCGATTATCCCGAGCCAGCCCTTCTCGTCGAGGGCGAGGACTGCCCAAGGCTTGAAGCCCTTGCAGAGGTTCTACTCTTCGAGACGAGGTTCGTCTCCACCGGGAGCAGGCGCGGTGCCATCTCCGCAGAGGACGGCGTATCGGATTTGGCCGTCGTCTCCAGGTCGGAGGGACTCGATCCGGTCTGGGACGAGGCGGCCCTTGAACCATTCGAGGGCTATTCGCGAGATCTGGTGATCATGGCCCGGGACCCCGAACTTCTCGACCTCGCGGGAATCGAGGATCTGAGGGTCGTTGGCTGGTCCAGAGACTCGGAGATGAGCCGGGTCTTCAGAAAGGTCCTGGAGGAATCGGGCCACTCGTCGGTGGGGTTTGTCGGCCAGGCCAGGTGCCACGCCGCCGTCGCGGCCTCGGTGAAGGCTGGCCGAGCGGACCTGGGCTTTGGAGTTCGGGAGGCGGCGGAGGAGGCGAGCCTCGCCTTCCGAAAGGTGGCGGAGGACGAGATCCTCTTCCTCGTCAATCCCGAAAAGAAAGATCGGGACGCTGTTCGGGTCTTCCTGGAGGCGCTGGAGTCGGATGAGTTTCGGTCGTACTCACGAACCTAATAAGTCCGGGTAGCGTGCTCCATTTAAGGCCGTCACGTAAGCCCCAAAACGGATTTAAAATATGGGCACCTTTCTAATATTGAAAAAATTGACGCCATCCTAAGGTTACGACGCGGCGCGGGATGTAGACGAGTGTGGGCACAAAATAAGTCTGGAGGAGTCATAAGGTTGCAATTTTCTGACAAATTTCCACCTAATGGCGAGGGCGTATCACAATTTTACAT
>DAQG01000094.1 GCA_002502785.1 Methanothrix harundinacea
GGATACTTAATCAAATTATAAATAAAAGAAGCCCGTGAGCTTATTTCCATATTGAGACGAAATATGATGATTATTCTGTTTTTAAAAGATTTTAGTGGCGTTTCTAGAATTAGATCTTGGAGAGGGGTATAAAGGTAATACGGATATGAAAAGATCACACAATCCGTCTCCATCTCTGAGGTGATCATGAGCACAGCAATAAACGTAATCTGCGAGAACATGCCGGGCGTCTTGCGTGACATAGCCGGGGTTGTGGCAAGCCTAGGCGGCAACATCGAGTACACCCAGCAGTTCGTCTTGGAACGGGGGGTGAGCATCGGCAAGGCCACCGTCTACATGGAGATCGACCAGCTGGCCGCAGGGATGGTGGAAAAACTAGAGGCCCTCCCATCGGTCATGGAGGTCTCCGTCCATCAGTCCTTCGAGAAGATTTACGGTTCCAGGGTGATAATAATCGGGGGCGGTGCCCAGGTGGCCCAGGCGGCTGTTGGGGCCGTCAACGAGGCCGACCGCCACAACCTCCGGGGTGAGAGGATCAGCGTGGACACGATCCCCCTGGTCGGAGAAGACCCCATAGCCGACGCCGTCAACGCCGTGGGCCGTCTCCACAGGGCCTCAGTTCTGGTCCTGGCAGGGGCCCTCATGGGCGGCAGGATCTCTGAAGAGGTCCAGAGGCTGCAGGAGGAGGGAATACCGGTGATCGCCCTCAAGATGGCGGGATCGGTCCCCTACTATGCAGACCTGGTGGTGACCGACCCCATCCAGGCCGGGACCTTCGCGGTGATGCACGTCGCCAAGACCGCTATCTTCGACATAAACAGGGTCCGAGGTATGGAGTTCTGAGCTCAAAACGAGAGCGAAGCCGACTGAAAAATGTAGTTGAACTGTTCGATTTCGAGGCGGTGGGTTTACCTAGCGGAGCCCCATCGCCTCGAGATCTCTGATCACTTCGCCCTCGAAGAGCTCCTCTACGGTGTAAAAGTCGTCCCCTGCCTGGAGGACGGGGGCACTGAGGGTGAAGACGCCGTTGACCCGAAGTTCCGTCAGGGCCTCGGCGCTGGCCATATCCACCGTCTCGAACTCGACGCCCCAGCTCTTCAGGACCCTCTTCACTTGCTCGCACCTCGGACAGTCAGCGGTGGTGTAGACCACGTACTTCAAAGGTATACCTCCATTTTTTCGTCCATCGTCGTGCAACGGCAGTTCATCTCAGCACCATCGGGTAGCCTTTCTCGGCCCGGACGGCGTAGCCCTCATCGAC
The DNA here is from genome assembly GCA_002502785.1 of Methanothrix harundinacea. GTDB lineage: Archaea > Halobacteriota > Methanosarcinia > Methanotrichales > Methanotrichaceae > Methanocrinis > Methanocrinis harundinacea_A. The sequence goes on from DAQG01000094.1 coordinate 1,262, forward strand.
GGCCCTATCGGCACAATCCCTGCAGCAGGAGAAGTTGGCGAGGTATGTTACCCCCTCCATCTCGTGCTCGAAGATATTGTTGCAGCTGAGCCCCACGATCCGTCGGCAATCCAGGCCCCTGCAGAACTCGTGATCGTCGGCCGCCATCGGAAACTCGTCCTCAAACCAAATCTTTGGCAAAAGGACCGGGAGTATCGCCATGTCCATGCCGCATCCGCAAGGCCCGTAGGTGTCCTCGGGCCCGTCGTAGACTATGGCCCTGTTGATCTGATAATCCATCTTCCGCCACCCCAAGTCAATCTCTCGCTCACCAGGTCAAGGGGCCAGCGACCTAAATAACCTTTCTCATTTTCGCCTTGGAGCATCTGGCGGATTAGGCGGCTAGACAAAAGCCGTCCCGGCCCAACGGGTTCTTTTGAACACGATCTTTTGGGCCACCTTTCCGCACCAGGATCTTCTCGGAATGAAAATAAACTGTCATTATGGGACTTTTGGCCGAATATGTGTATATATTCATTTTTCTTCAGTTTTCTGGTATAATATTGTCTGAGAGTTTACGAAAATTATATATAGAGATCTGATGGACAACATGATGTCTATTAGGCTCTTTAGTCGGAGAAGAAGCGGTTATGATCCTTTTTCTGACTGTAAGAGCCGAATTTAATGTTAGGAGAGGAGCTTAAATGGCGATACTTCCAGTGGCACCGGTTAGCAGACTCATTCGCGAGGCTGGGGCCAAAAGGGTCAGTGAAGGCGCGCGGGACGCCCTTGCAGAAATTCTGGAGAATTACGGCATGGAGGTGGCCGAAGAGGCCGTCGAATGGGCCAACCACGCCAAGAGGAAGACGGTGAAGGCCGAGGACATAAAAGAGGCGGTCAAGAGGGTGAGGCCGCCCCGAGCGCCCGGCACTGACTGAGGCAGATATTATTTAACCCTGGAGGTAAGGTCGTCTCTTTATGCCTGAAAGCTTAGACTACGCCTCCCTGGGTCTGGTATGCGGTATCGAGATTCATCAGCAGCTCGATACCGCGGCCAAGCTGTTTTGCGGCTGTCCCACAAGGATCAGAGACGTGGAGGAGTCCGATCATCAGTTCTTCAGGTACCTGCGACCGGCCAGAAGCGAGCTTGGCGAGATCGACAGGGCCGCCCTGGAAGAAGTTCTAGTCTCCCGAAAGTTCATCTACAATTCTTACGATTCCACATGCCTCGTGGAGGCCGATGAAGAGCCGCCAAGCGAGCTGAACCGCGAGGCTCTGGAGATCGGGCTCGTCGTCTCCAAGCTTCTCAACATGCAGATCGCGGACGAAGTTCACACCATGAGAAAGATCGTGATCGACGGCTCCAACACCTCGGGCTTCCAGAGGACCGCCTACATCGCATCCCACGGCCACATCGAGACCTCCTGTGGCAAGGTCGGGATGGAGACGATCTGTCTTGAGGAGGAGGCGGCGAGGATCATCGACGATCGGGGCGACGAGGTGGTCTACTCTCTCGACCGGTTGGGGATACCCCTCGTCGAGATCTGCACCTCTCCCGACGTCGTATCTCCTCAGCACGCCCGGGAGGTGGCCCAGCGCCTCGGCATGATCCTCCGCTCGACGGGGAGGGTCAAGAGGGGTCTTGGGACGATCCGCCAGGACGTCAACGTCTCCATCAGGGACGGGGCCAGGGTCGAAATAAAGGGCGTCCAGGACCTGAACCTGATCGAGACGATCGTCGAGGTCGAGGCGAATAGGCAGCACCTCCTCTTGAAGATCAAAGGCGAGCTTATCGCGAGAGGTGCGAAGGTTCACGATCGGGTTGCCGACGTCACAGAGATCTTCGGACCCACCGAATCGAAGGTTATCAAGGCGGCCCTCAAAAAGGGCGGTGTGGTCTTGGCGGTAAGGCTCGCGGGCTTTGCGGGCCTTGTGGGGATGGAGATCCAGCCGGGACGGCGGCTCGGTTCAGAGATATCGGACCGGGCCAAGAGGGCGGGGGTCGGCGGGATCTTCCATACCGACGAGCTTCCGGCCTACGGCATAACCCAAAAAGAGGTCGGGGCTGTTCAGTCTGAGCTTGGAGCCGAGGAGGGAGACTGCGTGGCGATGGTGGCAGCGCCCCGGGGCCGGGCCGAGGCCGCCATGAAAGCGGTCCTGGAGAGAGCGAACGAAGCCCTCGTCGGGGTTCCCGAGGAGACAAGAAGGGCCCTCCCCGAGGGGACGAGCGAGTACATGAGGCCCCTTCCGGGGTCTGCCAGGATGTACCCCGAGACGGACGTTCCTCCCGTGGTGGTGACCCCCGATTATGTCGCGTCCTTGAAACTTCCCGAGCTCTTCGACGAGAGGGCGGCGCGGTTCGAGGAGGAGTACGGGCTAAACAAAGAGTTTGCAGGGCTGATCGCCTCATCGCCGAACTACCAGCTCTTCGAGGATGCTGCGAGAGATCTCACCCTTCCGCCAGCCCTGGTGGTGAGAACCCTCGAGATGATCCCGAGGGAGCTGGCGCGAGATGGTATACCGATCTCGAATCTGACCGAAGATCGCTACATCGACGCCCTCTCCCTCGTCGCCGAGGGCGGGGTGGCGAAGGAGGGGATCCCCCAGCTTCTGGAGACGATGGCAAAGCGGCCAGAGCTATCGGCATCGGAGGCAGCAGAGGCCGCGGGCCTCGGGGGCGTCGATCAGGGGGGAGTTGAAGAGGTGGCGGTCAGGATCGTCGCCGACAAGGTGGTCTTCGTCAGGGAGAGGGGCGATGCGGCCCTCGGCCCCCTGATGGGTCTCGCGATGAAGGAGCTTCGAGGGAAGGCCGACGGTGCCCTCATAAGCTCTATCCTAAAGCGAGAGATCGAAAAGCTTTTGGCTGAGTAGACGACGTCGAAGGGCCCGAACTTTCTGCCGAGTTCGGGCCAGGGAACCTTATTTATTTCTGGCCGAGTCAACTATTATTTTGTTTGTAGAGATCAATAGGCGGTCTGGGGCTTGAGTTATGAAACGGGAGATTCTCCTCTGGGACGAGACGATCTTCAAGGACCGGGAGGTTCTGGAGTTTGACCACCTGCCCGAGCACTTTGCTCACCGTGAGTCTCAGATGGAATCCCTAAAGTTCTGCGTGAGGCCCGCCTTCCAGGGGGGCCGTCCTGTGAGCGCTCTATGTCTCGGCCCTCCCGGCACCGGCAAGACCACGGCGGTGGTCAAGCTCTTCAGCGAGATCGAGGCCCATTCATCCAAGGTGGTCCCGGTCCACGTCAACTGCCAGATGGACCACACCAGGCACGCCATATTCCTTCGAATCTACAGCAAGGTCCTTGGCCACTCGCCCCCCTCGAGCGGCGTATCCTTCAAGAGGGTTCTCGAAAGGATCGCGAGGACGATGTCAAAGGAGAAGAGGGTTTTAGTGGTGGCCCTCGACGATGTGAACTACCTATTCCCGGAGAAGGAGGTGGACCGGGTCTTGTACACCCTCCTTCGGGCTCATGAGACCTTCCCCGGGTTTCGGGCTGGCGTAATCGCTATCCTCAGCGAGCCCGCCCTCAGCTACGTCTTCGATCCCAGGGTCGGGTCGGTCTTCCAGGCGGAGGAGGTCAGCTTCCCCTTATATTCGATCGAGGAGATCAGAGACATCCTGGGACGCCGGGCCATGCTGGGCTTTTATCCCGGCGTAGTCTCAGAGGATATCATCGAGAGGGTTTCCGACCTCACCGAACGGGCCGGAGACCTCAGGGTCGGGATCGACCTCCTCAAGAGGGCGGGGATGGAGGCTGAGAGAAGGGCTTCCAGGACGATATCTGATGAGGACGTCGACCAGGCCTACGAGAGGTCGAGGCTCGTCCATCTCCAGAGCGCCTTAAAGCCTCTCCGGGAGGATGAACTCCTCCTCCTACGGATGGTGGCGGAGATGGAGACCTCAAAGGCGGGCGACCTCTACGAGAGGTTTCAGGCAGCCACCGGTTCCGGATACACTCGGTTTCACGAGATTCTGAACAAGCTGGACGCTGCAAGGCTGATAGATACCGACTTCAGCGGACCGGGCCACCGGGGCAGATCCAGGGTCGTTCGCATCAGGTACGATCCGAAAGAGGTCTTGGACAGGGTCAAGCCGAAGGAAAATATATAGAGCATATTCCTGTATAACCGGTATTTTGGGGTAACACTATCTATTTATCCTATTGTGATAAATTTTATACCAGATACCTATAAGGGGTGGTCCCTGATGAATAGACCGTTAGTTTCCTTTTTGATCGCCTCCCTGGCGATCGCGTCGATTCTATCCTTTTCGGGATGTATCGGCGAGGAGAAAGATGGCGCCTCCAGCCAAGAGGCGGCCGCCGTCACCGTCGCCGGGTCCACCACGGTGATGCCTCTTGTTGAAGCCTGCGCCGAAGAGTTCAACAAAATCCAGAATGATGTCCAAGTCTCCGTCACTGGCGGCGGGTCGGGCGTCGGGATCAAGAACGTCGCCGAGGGGCTGGCGGACATCGCCATGGCCTCACGACAGGTGAAGCCCGACGAGATCGCTGCCTACGGCGACAGGTTCGAAGAGTTTCTGGTAGCCTACGACGCCATTGCCGTCGTCGTGAGCCAGCCGATCTACGAGGCCGATGTCACCGACCTATCCCAGGAGCAGGTGGCTGACATCTACAATGGCAAGATCGCCAACTGGAAGGACGTGGGCGGTCCCGACGAGAAGATCTACGTGGTGGCAAGGGAGGTCGGCTCCGGCACCAGAGACACCTTTAACGGGATGGTTATGGGCAGCGAGGAAGCCGAAACTCCGGGCGTCACCACCTACCACGGCAGCAATGCCGAGGTGAAGACCGCTGTGACAAACAGCGACAAGGCCATCGGGTACGTCGGGATGAACTATGTCGAGGGAGGTGCCCTCAGAGCCATAGCCTACGATGGGGTCATGCCCTCCGCCGAGACGATAAAGGATGGCTCCTATCCGCTCTCAAGAGCCCTCAACCTCTACACCTTCGGCGATCCGAGCCCCGACGCCAAAGAGTTCATCGACTTCATCCTTAGCGACGAGGGGCAGAACATCGTGGCGGAGTCCGGTTTCGTTCCGATCCGCTGAAACAAAAAAGGTCGAAATTGGAGGGAGCAGCGCTGGCGGTAAAAGTGCCAGCGCTAACTCTGTTTTTTCATCGCGATATCTGGCAGATCGATTCAATTATAGGGGTTGTTCCTTGGATTTGTCGCTCCAGGAGTCACCCCATGCGACGTCCCGGCAGGTGCAGTCAAAGATCTCCTTCTCGCCCCAGATCTTGTCGTCGTCTTCCATCTCGCCGTAGCCTCCGACGCAGCAGGAGAGCCAGTCCTTGGGGGCCTTAGGCTTACTCTTCTCGGCGTATAGCTTCATGTTCTTCTTTATCGCGAAGGTTCCAACGTAGTTCTCGTCGATCTCGATCAAGGGGTCTTTCCATCCGCGGCTTCCGTCGGGGTCGGTCAGGAGCTCTCCGACGTGGACGGTACCCTCAGTCATACCCCTCTCCAAGATCTA
>DAQG01000053.1 GCA_002502785.1 Methanothrix harundinacea
GTCCGAGCGCAAGTTCCACAAAAACAAGGATTGAAACTAAAATAAATTGGAGGTAATAAAAAACGCCAAATACTGTCCGAGCGCAAGTTCCACAAAAACAAGGATTGAAATTTCGCTCCTTCGCCCCACACCTCCCGGCCGAAGATACGAGCGGTTTTTAGATTTCAAGCGAGTTGCACGAAAACAAGGATCTAAATCGTGTTCATTAACTAAGGCCTTGTCAGACATCCCATTTTAAAGCCTGAAAAAAACCCGATAGAGATTGGACCTCCCTGTGATCGCAACCACTAGCCCCGCCACCTCCCGAAAGTGCCCGTCCCTCGTCACAATCTCCCGATCGCAGGCGAGGGCGATTGAAGCGATCACCTCATCGAACTCCCCGATCTTCCTTCCCCCGGATCGCAGGCGGGCGGAGAGGGCGCCGAAGACGATGGAGGCCTCGTCGTCCAGGGGGAGGATGAGAAGGGCTGCGAGAACCCTCTTTACAACCCCCTGCTCGGTGCATCTGGAGACGTATGTGCTCTCCTCTTCCCAAATAGTGGCGGTCAGATTAACCTTCTTCATTTTTCAATCTCCATGTTCTGTCCAAGTTATCACTTACCCGATAGGGATTTAAACTTCAATTACGTTTTCCTTTTCATCATACCAAACATAATAACGTTGCAAGGCCTAAGAAAACCCAACAGGGATTGAAACAGTCATCGTTAGGCGCAGGAGTTTACTAGATGACAAGCCATAAAGAGAAAATACTGCTGACGGAAGAACAGGAAACGTTATTGGTTCCTCTCTACTCTAAAGCTGTAGTAAGCCAGCAACCCAACTCCATCTTTGTTGATGAGAAGGCAAAAGAAATTATCGAGCATGTCGAATATGATTTCACCAAGCTTAAAATTCCCAGAAAAACAGTCTTAACTCTCTGCATAAGGGCGAAAAAGATAGATGCCTATACACGAGAATTCCTAGCCGTCCATCCCAGCAGCATTGTCATCCATCTAGGGTGTGGTCTTGATAGCCGCTACACTAGGGTCAACAATGGAGAGGTTGAATGGTATGACTTGGATATGCCAGAGGTCATCGACCTCAGGCGAAAATTCTACGAGGAAACAGATACGTATCATATGATCCCATCCTCCGTCACCGACTTGGATTGGATTGATAGCATTTCACTACGAGGCCGCCCTGTACTGGTGATTGCGGAAGGGTTGTTGATGTACCTGAAAGAAGAAGAGGTAAAAGCGCTGATCCTCAAATTGAAAGAGGCCTTTCCTGGATGCGGTCTGGTGTTTGATGCATATAGTGTTTTGACGGCCAAAAGTGCCCAAAAACATCCATCAATTAAGAAGACTGGGGCTGTTATTCGTTGGGGAATCGATGATACCACAGCAGTAGAGCAATGGGCTGGAGGCATACAGTTGATGGATGAGTGGTATTTTACGCAGGCTGAGGATATCCAGAATTTCGGATTTAAATACCGCCTGGCATTTAGTATAGCTGGCCTTTTCACAGCTGCAAGAAAGGCACATAGAATTCTCTATTACACTCTATAATAATCTCGAATTATCTGACCATGAGCATCCATCTACTTGGGAAGTGCTACCCAAACAGCGATCGCATCCGACCACCTTCGGTTCGGGTATGCGTGGCGAATCCTGCCAGAGTCGGCAGCGGCTGAACCTCTGTCCTTTATGTTGCAATGCCCGAGAAAACCCGATAGGGATCAAAACTGGCTGGATATCGACTACCGATGGGGAATGGGGCGCCCCTCTCCTCCAGCGCCGCCAGGAGGGCCACCAGAAAGGAGGTGTCGAGGATCGGCATCAGAGATCTACCGCCCTCATCTTTGCCCGCCCTCAGGTCCCCGGAGGCCAGATCATCGGCGCCCTTGCCAGAGTCAGGTTTCCAAGTCTAGAAAAAAAGCCGGGGTCCGCCCGAAGCTCCATTAACGGGCTCGCCCGCGTTCGCGAGTTGTGGATAATGATCGTCCCGAGGATAGAGACCCAGCTCCCTGATGAGCTGGGTTCGAATCCATATTCCGATTGACAGCTCTTCACCAATCCCAGGCGGTTGGGGGATTGGACAGGTGGGCGGCGACCATCTGGCAGAACTCCACTCCGGTCATGAAGCAGGGAGCCGGAAAGCTCGGTGGCTCTGGGTAGTTGGCGAAGACGCCATCGATCGACCCCGAGACCCCGGCGTAGCTCATCGACGGGCCCCCTGAAACCCCCTGGTACATCCCGCCTGCAGCGGCCGCTGTCGTCAAGACGAACAGCGCTGCAGCGAGCGTCATCAAACCCTTCATTTTCAACTTATTCACCTCCTACAACCTTGATATTCGCCATACATCATCTTCAATTTCCGTATTAATCTTTGTATCGCAACACCTCAATATCTAGACACTATCAGTCAATTTGGCGTTGCCGGCTTCGATGGCGGAGATCGCCATCGGCTTCTCCGTCTGAAAAGCCGCGGCCACCCCCTTGCAGCCTCATTCCGGCAGGTCTCAAATCCTCGGAGGGTCTTTGAACCTCGTCGGCAAAGTTGAAGATTGCGAACTCTTAATAAATCCGTCAGGTATTAAAATGTAGATGAATAAAGATTCCGCATGCCTGCGCCGAGCTTGCGAGATACTCAAGGGCTCCCTAGAATCGATAGAACCCTCGCGGCTTTGGGGGGTTTGCGGGTCGGGGGTGTGACCGAATGGCCCTGAGAGCAGTTATGCGAATCATCATCTTGGCGACGATCGTTTTGGGGACCTGCCTTGCAGATCCCGCGCTCATGCCCATCGATGATGTCTTCTCCCCGGAGATGCTCTGGTCTGACGGCCAGATCATAGTTCTTGAGGGGGTATCAGACGACCTCCTCATCGGCGACGAGGACCGTCTCTGCTGCGAGACGATCTATGACGAGTTCGTCGGAAGGGTAGCAGTGGTGGACGTTCGGGCGGTTGTCAGCGGTTCAGATCACGACTATTTTATCGGGCGGGCCTGGGTTGGAGGATCTTGCGTTAACGACAGGATCTGCGATATCATCACAAAAATCGTATCGAAGCGAGGGCGGGGGTAGGTGGCGGAGATGGAACGCTGACGACCATATCCTCTTCGTCCTCCCATATGATAGATGATATGGTGCAGACGAGAGCTCAAATGATGGGTCGAGGCCGTATCGCAAGGTCCTGCAGAAACTCGCCATAGTGGTCAGTATTTCAAAACCTTCAGGTTCGGCACTTTCAAAAAATGCTCGTCCTTGGTTACGATCTCCTGATCGCAACAAAGGGCGATGGCTGCGATTACCTCATCGAACTCGCCGATCTTCTTTCCATCGGATCGCAGGCGTGCGGAGAGGGCGCCGAAGACCATGCAGGCCTCTTCATTCAGGGGAAGGACCAGAAGAGATGCGAGGACTTTCTCTACAACCCCCAGGTTCTTTTCGGGGTCTTTTGAGAGATGGGCTCCCCGATAAAGCTCCAGAGCTGTTATCGGCGTTGTGAAGATGGGGGCGCTCTTCTCCTCCAGCTCTGCCAGGAGCTCCTGGGCCTCCCCTCGTCCTCGCAAGAGGTCCACCAGAAAGGATGTGTCGAGAATTGGCATCAGAGATCGACCGCCCTCATCTTGGCCGCTCTCAGCTCCTCGGTTGTCCTCTCAACCTCGTCGGCGAGGTCGCTGGCGTCCTGGGTTGGGGTTGACGCGATCTCGGCCATGGTCTCGGAGAGCCTTCTCCTTCTGGGGTAGTACTTGAGGATCACCTCGGAGAAGCTCATTCTCTCCGAGTCCTTGAGGCTCCTCAGCCGATCGTAGGCGTCCTCGGTTATGCTGATCGTCTTGGTGGACATGCATATCTCTGTGTATGTACGTGTATTTCAAGCTGCCTTCCTCCCTGCCCTAACGTCCTGGAGCATCTGGAGCAGATGGTCGGGGCCCATATCCGGCAAAGAAAAAAAACCCGCGGGGGTTGAAAAGGGGATGGAGACCCAGGGGAAACCTGGAGGATAGTGGAGTTTGCGAGCCCAGAGAAAATACGAGACGGATGATTGGAATTTTACGGCCTCACCCGAACATCCTCTGGGCGCTCGCATTCATGCCTGCCTTCTCCTGCGCCTCAATCCAGGTCGAGGCGAGGATCGAAAGGTCCAGCAGAAACTCGCAGAGGTAGACCTTCAGCTTCTCGGGGTCCTTGATGTTTTTTGTCTTCTCCTGGAATAGCGCCATCGCCTCCCTCTGATCTTTCGCCCTCGGCCAGATATCCTCCATGTCCTCCCGGGCCTTGAGCACTATCAGCTCTTTATCCACTTCGCTCAGCCCCGTGGCGTCGGGGATCCATTTGAAGGCCAGGGCGAGGCCCTCGGGGGTTATATCATGCTTAAAATTCTTGTACGCGGCGTCGGCCTTTATGTTAATCTTCATGTTCTGCAATTTGAGTCCCTCCCATCCTCTCTTTGCTCCGTCTTAACCGTCTATCCACTTTTGACCGGCTCTATAGCTCTGTCTTAACTCTATATTCAAGTCCCTCTTCTATTATAAGGATTATCCATTCTATACCAAACTTATTCATTATGTCTGCAGCAGTGTTTTCGGACCCCTGCTGCTGCTAGCGCCAACTGCGACAGCCTCCGCCCTCTCAAGATCAGCATTTTAAAAACCTTCTGGACCGACATTTCCAGAATTGTCGCCTTACAGTCGCGATAACGAACATAAAATATGAACCGGTAAAACGAGATAGGAACAGAAAACGAACAGAAAGAAAAAAAAGGGGTCGTGACTGTGGACCATTGAAAATCGAAAACTAATGGGCTTATTTGCTTAGATCCCAGAAATTCAGTGCATGAAGCTGGTTTTAAGGATCAGTTTCAATGGCCCGCACCCACGACCAGAAAATGAAGTAAAGGAAAAGATGAACAGATTACAGAACTCCTACCCTGTTAAAGATGATCTCAGGTTCGTTTTAAACGCCTTTTACGAGATCGAGGTGCGGCCCAGTTGGTCGGTTCAGGGCCGCTGACCATCTCAACTATTCAATCCGTCCTATTCACCTCGCTGTTGAGGAGATGACATAAGGCTTCTTCGCCGTTGTGAAATCCTCTGGCTTGTAAGCCCCCGTCGACCAGGCCTCCGTTCTGCTATCGATCACCTCGCCGTTTCGGCTGAGGGTGAGATCTTCGAGGTGGAGCCGGGACGGCGTCTTCTTCATGATGAACTTGAGGGGGTTGAAGGTGAGGGCGACGACTTGCACCCCCTCCTCCAAGGTGGCAGCCACCTCCACACTGTCGATCTCAAAGCCGTCGTCGTCGAATAGCCGTCCGGAAACTTTGTAAGATCCCGGTGTCTGGACTGCGACCTCAACATTGATCACGATCATGTCGGGCTTGGTCCCGGCGTCGGACGTCGACGCGAGCGTCTCGTCGACGAACTCGCCGGTGAAGCGGGCCGATAAGGGCTGGAAATCCTCGGGACACTTGAAGATCGTTACGTTCCCCACGTACCTGTCGATGATATCCCCTTCGCCGTTGTAGAGGAAGAGGTTCTCAAGGCTGAGAGGCCCGCATTTGCCCCTGCTCCAGATATCGCTGCCGTTGACGCAGATCTCTATCGACCCGTCACCTTCGAGCCTTTCTGTGCTGCCGAGCCAATCTATCGCAGACCCGTTTCCGTCCAGGAGGCTCCCCTCGATCCTGTAATCGCCGGGGGCTGTTACGTCGACGCCCACCTCGATGCAGAGCTTCTCATAGAGGCCGTCGCCGTCCCTGTCGATGAGGTCGGTTTTGCTCTCACCGGTGAGGGATGCTCCCGCCACGGTCAGGCTGACGGGGATGGTGAACCGATCCTCGTCGGATCGGACCTGGATATAACCCTCCAGCCCCGAGCTCGGCGCATCGGAGGGGACGGTGACGGTGGCGTTGACGGTTCCTTCCGTCCCGGAGTCGAGCCGTTCGGGCCCTGTCGCCGAGACCCACGACCAGGTCTCCTGGACGTAGAAGGTCGCCTCAAGGTCAAAGGGCTGCCTCGCCTTCGTTGTCACGTGATACCCGTAGACTATCGCTCTCCAGATGCCAGGACCCGGATGGGTGCCTCCCACCTCCTCTTTGACGTCGCCGCCGTAGGAGACGTCCACCGGCCTTCCGTTCTCGTTGAAGAGGAGAAGGGCGAGATCGCTGTCAGGATCGTCCCAGGAGAGACTCACGCCGAGCCTTGTGACGTTCGATGGAACCTCTATCGGCACCGTCCAGATCACCTTGTCTCCGATGGAATCGGCCCACTCCTCCTTCTCGACGTTCTCCATCATGCCGACGTAAGTGACGTTGGCAAGGGCTGGGCCGCCGTTTTTGAGGCTGAACTGAGCCACCTTCGTCTCGCCAGGACTGGCGGAACCGATAGACCACCTCTTCGGCGAGCTGGCAAGAAGCGTCCGTTCAACCTCCAGAACGTAATTCGCCTCGCCCGTTATGTTTCTCGCGTGGGCCGCCACCAGCCACCGGCCCGTGGGGGGCGTGTCCACCGAGACGGTCTCGATCCCTTCGTCCTGACTCGCGGGGTAGTACTCGCTGGTGGGCGATAGGAGGAACAGGTCCAGGTCTGGTTCGCCCTTCCACGAAAGGGAGCACTTCAGCTCGTCGGTGCTGGTCGGAACGTCGACGTAATAGTAATCCCACTCGCCCTTGACGAGAGATCCGGGGACCGAGCCCCGGCCTGTGGCCATCTCGACCGATTCGGCCACTTCGACCGTCAGGGGAAGTGAAAATATCTTTGTTCCGTTCTCGGATATGTCGATGAAGCCATCATATCGACCCGGCAGAGCATCTTCGGGAACGCTGATGGTGGCGCCAAATACCCTCTGGCCGTTGGCAGGGATCTTCCTTGACAGGGGCTGGACCGAGGTCCAGTCGGCGATGGGTCCCGAGGCAGAGGTGGCGACGTTCGATAGCTCTCTATCAGAGAAGAAGAGGAACTTGGAGTTCCAGTCCACGTCACCGGGAGCGAGAGCGTACATCTTCTTCTGGAACCTGTCGGCTCCGGTGTCGAGGCTCCCGTAGACGGTATCGTCTCCGACGACCCAGAAGTCGCCGTAAACCCACCTGCCCGCCGACCAGCGGTCCGGAAGGACGCTGCATAGCTGATCATCTCTGCCCAGAAGCTCGTAAGATTTCAGGGCGTCCAAAAGGCCTGCACCCTGGTAGTAGGCCTCGTACTCCTCGCCCTGAGTGTTATCCAGCTTCGTGGCGCCCCTGGTCAGGGCAGCCTTCACCCCAGCCGGCGTTATCTTCGGCTCCGCCTGGATGAGAAGCGCTGCAACACCCGCCACGACGGGTGTCGATAAGCTGGTACCAGAAGCTCCAGCGTAATAGTTGTTGAGCTTTCCCTCGATGTCGAGGTTCGGCGGCACCGTTGAGACGACGTTCACCCCCGGAGCCACCAGGGTCGGCTTGTACCTGCCGTCTCGCAGGGGGCCGGACCCGCTGAAGGCGGCGATCCGGTCGTCGCAGTCGGTGGCTCCCACCGTTATCACCTTGACGCCGTCTCCGGGCGACTCGACGCACCCGAGACAGACAGAGGAGGCGACCAGCATCAAAAGAAGAAGCCTTTCGTCGAGGTTGCCTGCGGCAACGCAGGCGACAGTTCCAGCGTCCATAGCGTTGTCTGCAGCCATCGATATCGGCGGGTTGCTCTCGCCGAGGTTGAGGCCTCCGAGGCTCATGCTGAGGACGTCGGCGTCGTTTTCTATGGCCCAGTCTATCCCAGCTATGATGTCCGAGATCTGGCCAGATCCCTCGCTGTCGATTACCCTCACGTTAAGAAGGCTCGCACCGGGAGCCACTCCCATGTACTGCCCACCAGAGGCCGTCCCAGATCCGGCTATTATCCCCGCCACGGCGGTCCCGTGGCCCAGGAGGTCATCGGTGGTCCTCTCGGAATCGACGAAGTTGACCTCGCCCACCACCTTTCCTGCCAGGTCAGGATGGTTTTTGTCGATGCCGGAGTCGAGGACCGCCACCATCACGCCGGACCCGTTTATCCCCCGGTCCCAGAGGGGTTTCGCGTTCACCCTGCTGGTGGCGCAGAAGGTCCTGTTGTCACTGGTGACGTTCATAGGCTGGGCGACCACCACCGATCCGTCAGGATAAACTCCTGCCACGTCCGGATCGATGGCCAGCTCCCGAAGGACTGACGAGTTCGCAGATCCCGCAACCCCGTTTATGAGGCTGTAGGAGTACTTCAATTCCAGGCCTTCAACCTCTTTTTTCGCCCCGTCGTTAAAGATCACTATCACCGGCAGGTTCTCGTTCTCGCCATCGATCTCATCGTCGAGAAATAGGTCCAGGGCCGAGCTGATTGGTTCAGCAAAACTATCCGGATCCGAAGGCTGCCCCGATCCAGCCGATCCGGATGCCGCCATCAGGGCGAGCACCAGACCGATCACCAAAATCGGTCTCCATCTCTGTCCGTCCATAAGTCTAACCACTCCCACTAGACGCCATCGGCCGATCGAAGGGGCCGGGCATCACAGATTCCCCGATTGGTAGATAATGCTAAATAAACCTGTGGATTTTCTATCCGCAATGATTCTCGGCTGGCTGATCGACAACGTCCTCTGGATAGGACTTGCTTTTCTCATGGCCTCGGCCATATCAGGTCGGCGGGCTTTATCGGGCCTGGGCTGGATCCTCTTCGGGGTTCACTGGCTGAAACAGCCAGCCCATTACCTGGCCATCGGGGACCTGTTCAACGTGGGTCTGACCCTGGCGGTGGCCCTCTTCTCCTTCTACTTAGGCTGGATAATCCTCGTCAGGAGCTGCCGTTCTCGCTCCTGCGACTGGGCCAGCTCTGCCGTGGCGATAGGGGGCTTCGCCTACTTTCCCTTCGCCCAGCTTTCTCCTCTCAGGGAGTGGCTGATCTCAGAGACCGCAAAGCTCACCCTCCTTCTCTTGGGGGCCTTCGACGTTCCGGCGGCCGCAGGTGGCGGAAGCGTCATCACCCTTTACGGTCACTCCGTGGAGATCGTCCTCGCCTGCACCGCCATCGAGAGCATGGCCCTTTTTGCTGGAGTGGTCTTATCGGTCCAGGCTCCTCTCAAAAGAAAGATGGCAGCCCTTCTGGCCTCCGTCCCTGTGATATACGCTTTGAACCTGTTTCGAAACATCTTCGTGGTGGTGGCCTACGGCGAGGAGTGGTTTGGTGATAACAGCTTTTATCTGGCCCACAACGTGATCGCAAAAGCCGGGTCGGCCGTAGCCCTCTTCGCCATAGCATACGTCGTCCTGATGCTCCTCCCGGAGCTTCTCGATATGATCGATGAGCTGGCTTCCGACATCAGACATGGTGGAGGTGAGCCAGCCTGAAGCTGGCCAAAAGCTCCGGCCCCTGGGTGGGCGGTCCCCTCTTGGCCGCCATCCTTCTGACGATCCTTGGGTTCCTTCTGACGATCCTCGTGGTCCTGCTGCTCTCGGGGGCGGCCCTCGCCCTCTCGATCTTCATGGCCTTCTTTCATAGGGACCCAGAACGGGTCCCCCAGGGCGATGGCATGATCTCTCCCGCCGACGGCCTGGTGGTGGAAGCGTCTGGGGATATGGTGGCAATATTCATGAACCATCACAATGTCCACGTCAACAGGTCCCCCCTGGAGGGAAGGGTGACATCCGTCGAGCACGGGGACGGAGGCCACCGACCCGCCTTCTTTCGATCATCATCCAAAAACGAGCGGAACCTGATCGTCATAGAGACCCCAGAGGGGCAGGTCCGATTGACTCAGATCACCGGGATCCTCGTGAGACGAATAGTCTGCTACGTCCGGCCCGGCGACTTTGTGGAGAGGGGCCAGAGGATCGGGATGATCAGGTTTGGGAGCCGGGTGGAGTTTTCGATCCCTCCCGGTTACAGCCTCAGGGCCGCATTGGGAGATAGGGTCAAGGCCGGAGAGACGGTGGTCGCGGTGAAAGCGAGATGACCGGCATCCTGAGGCTCATCCGGCTTCCAGACGTGGTATCCATCTTGAACGCCTCTCTCGGGTACGGTTCCATCCTGATGGCGTCAAGGGGCAGCTTCGCCATCTCGGCGACGCTGATAGTTCTCGCCATGGCTGCCGACGGAATCGACGGATTTCTAGCTCGAAGGCTGGGAAACGGCCCTCTCGGGACCCAGATCGACTCTCTCTCGGACGTCCTCTCCTTCGGGGTTGCGCCAGCCTTTCTCGCCTGGGCTGCCTTCGGGTCTGTCTTCTGGATCTTGGGCGGATTTTACCTCGCGTGCGGGATCCTCAGGCTTGCTCGGTTCAACGTCTCGCCAAAGAAGCAGGGTGAGTTTCAGGGTATGCCGATTCCAGGGGCAGGGGTATTCGTTGCCGCCAGCGTCCTTCTGGATGGTCCTCTTCTGACGGCCCTTCTTATGGTTTCGATGTCCTTTTTGATGATCAGCACGATCCCATACCCCAAGCTCAGAGATCCAAGGATATTTCCTCCGGTTCTGGCGGTGGGGGCAGTGGCGGCGGTGGGATGGCATATGGGCGACCTTCGCCTTTCTGCAGGGGTCGTATTTTTAGCCCTGGTGGGTTATCTGACCTCACCTTTGGTGATCGAACTATGCCGACGAAGAGGGAAACTGCCGCCTTCGAGGCGGGTATAAAGCTGGGGGCGATCTACCACCAGTTCGTGGGCTCGCCCGTCTCCACGGAGACGGCGGAATGCCTCGAGGTGGCGATGGAAGAGAGCATATCTCTCCAGCCCCACGTCAGATCCGTCTCGGTAAAGATCAACCGGGATATGCTGGTAAGAAACGTCTTTGGGTACGGCGAGCTGGCCGGAAAGATGATCAAAGCTCTGGTCGAGATCGATTACGAGGGGGCCGTGGTCAGGGCGAAGCTCGAGTACGATCCCGAAAAAGACTATCCTATGATGCGTCTTTTGGACTGAGGGAAAAGCCAGCTCACCAAAAATAGGAGAGCTGCGCTCACAGCCATCCCAAGAAGGGGCCACTTTGCGCCGAAAAGGAGGGCGATCCCGCCACCGCCCAGGAGGGCGGCGAGGGCTCCCTCGGGGGTGAGTCGGAGCCTATCCCTCCAAAACCCTGCCACCAAGGGCACGATCAAACCTCCGGCAAAGACCGTGTAGGCCGAAAGGAGGGTGGCTATGATCTCGGGGAGGTGGAGGGCCGAAAGGAGGGCAAGGCCCCCTAAGAGCACGGTTCCGCCTCTTGAGACCCTCATCATTCTCCTCTGGCCAGCACCGGGCATGGCGGTCTTGTAGAGGTCGAGGGCAAAGATCGATGTCGCCGTCAGGAGGGTGGTGTCCGCCGAGGACATCAGGGCCGAGAGAAGGGCTGCGGCCACCAGCCCCTCTCCCAGGGGCGAGAGGGTTTCTGCCATGAGGACGGGAAGGGCATCTTCTGGACCTATCCCCGGAAAGAGGATCCGGGCCGAGATCCCAAGGCCGGTTATGATGAAGGCCAGGGGCAGAAGGACTAGGGCCGCGGCCAGGGCAGACATCCTCGCAGTCTCTGGGTTTTCGGCCGAAAAGAGCCTCGAGTAGATGTCGGGCCCCACCAGGTATGCAGATCCGACCACCAAAACGAGGCTTGCCACATCGATCCCGCCCCTGGTCGCAGAGGTCGGAAAGCTCTGGCCTGCCAGGATCTCGGGGCCGACGAGGGAAAAGGCCCTCCAGGAGACTATGGCCAGCCCCAAAATGAGGATCAAAAGCTGTGCGGCGTCCGTCTTCACAATCGCCCTCTGCCCGCCCAGGGCGGTGTAGACGACGAATACCAGGGCCGAGACAATCATGAAGATATCCTGACGGGGGCCGAAGAGGACGCTGAGCAATTTTCCCGAGGCCACGATCTGGGCCGCTATTATGCCGATCCAGGAGACGAGGACAAGGAGCGAGGCTCCGAATCTGACCCGCTGGTCGTACTGGGACCCGATCAGCTCGGGGAGGGTGAAGCAGCCCACAGCCCTCACCTTCTCCGCCAGAAAGAACGAAAGGGCGAGCAGGCCCAGGGTTCCCGAGAGGAGCCACCAGGCTCCCGTCAGCCCCTCGCTGAATCCTAGCCCCGCCATCCCCAGGGTCGAGGAGGCTCCGAGGATGGTGGCGCAGAGGGTGGCTGTGAGAAGAATCGGTTTCACGCTCCTTCCGGCGAGAAAGAAGCTTTCCAGGGTGTTCGAGCGTCTCGCAGCCCAGGCCCCAAGAGCGATCATGGCCAGGAGGTATCCAGCCAGCACGAGACCCGTCAGGCCCGCATCGTCAACCATCTTTGCCAACTATGGTTTACGTAAGTATAAGCCTTCCGATGCTCCCGATAATCTCTCCTACGCCAATCATTCTGTTGGCCCTTTGATTGGCGAAATTCTTTAGATAAATTGGACGCTCATATCCGAAGCAAATGTGATGACGTCCAAATTTAATAAATTACGCCAAACTATAAATTATTTTATATTCAACATTATTTAAATAATTTTTAATGTCTAAAAATTTATACGTTTAGAACGATCGCCTTATTAAAATGCTCACTTATTTACAACCAATTCGCCATGTTCTTAAAATGTTGTTATTCTGTACATATACGGTATTAAACATCAATCATTTTGTTCGCGTTATATTCTTTTGATATCAGGAAATAGTTAAGTATTATCAGATCTCAGATTAGTCAAATGTTGGGTAGCACCTTGGAGGCCTTGCTTGTACAACCATTGTCATCGGAGTCGAGGTTTCATGCTCGGTTTATGTATCAGCATGATCTTGCTGTGCGGATCCGGGCAGGATGGCGGCAGTATGGTGAACCCAAGCTTTCAGGATCTCTCGATGAGAGACGACCACAGCCTTGATGTGGGTTGCGACATACCAAGTGCCTTGGCTTTGCCCTCCGAGGCCGGTGAGAATATCGTCGGTCCGATTCCCGGCCCAGGTGTCGATTACACGAGCATCCAGGATGCCATAGACAATTCTGGCCCAGGTGACATCATCTATGTCAGGAGTGGGACCTACGACGAAACGGTCACCGTGAACAAGCCCGGGATCGCTCTTCGGGGCGTTAAGACGGAGGACGAAATGCCCGTCGTCAGCGGAGACGGGGTCGAGAGCACCGTAACTTTGAGCGCCGACGGATGTGCCGTCGAGGGCTTCGTGATCATGAACTCTGGCAATCCCCACGCTGGAGTGAGCGTCGTATCCAGCAACAACACCATAGCAAACAACGTAATCACAAACAACCGAGGTTTCGGTCTCTATCTGAACCGATCCGACAATAACCTGTTATTCCGTAACGACGTCAAAAAGAGCGGTTTCGATGGGATCTACCTTGAGAACTCCACATACAACAACATATCTTACAACAATGCCAGCTACAACAACCTGAGCGGAATCAAGCTTCGCGGCTCAGCTTACAATACCATCCTAGAAAACTCTGCCAACAACAACAGCGAGAACGGTATCAGCCTTATAAGGTCCGATGAGAACGTTGTTGTAAGCAACATAGTGTGCAATAACAGTTATGAGAGCATATCGATTCAAAATTCTGCGGGCACCGTCGTCAATAATAATGTCAATATCGAGATGACAAGGACCGTATCGCAAGAAAATGGATCGAAACGCGAGATCCTCAGGGTTGGCATCGGCTCATTGGTTTTGGGTTGAGGTGCTTAAGCTACTAATCCTTAAAATTTTAAACTATTTATACGACCCAAAAATGAGATCAAATTCTGAGCTGGTATCGGCTCTCTCTCTCGATTATTCCATCAGATTCTTTTGGCGGCCTTAGAAACGCGGTCAAGTGATACCGGGACTGATAGGTTCTCGATCCAAAATCTAAATAGTACCAACGCCCAAAAGGGCCTCGATGACTCTGGCAGACCCCTTCGGTCGGAAGGTCACAGGCCTCAGGATCGCGATCACCTCCCGGTGCAACATGAGCTGCCTCTACTGCCACCACGAGGGCGAAGAGGCTGGCCCTGCAGGGCAGCGCGAGATGTCGGAAGATGAGATCGTGAAGGTGATCCTGGCCGGGGCCGACCTCGGCGTGAAGCGGGTCAAGTTCACAGGCGGCGAGCCTCTGATGAGGCCCGATCTCGAGTCGATCCTCAAAAGGCTGCCCGAAGGCCTGGAGGTGTCCCTCACCACCAACGGGACCCTTCTCGCCGAGAGGGCCAAATCTCTCGCGGAGGCGGGCTTGGACAGGGTGAACGTGAGCCTCGACTCCCTCGACCCTGGGGCCTATTCAAGGATCACGGGCGGGACCGCAGAAGACCTCGACCGGGTTTTGGAGGGGATAGACGCCGCCATCGAGGCAGGGCTCGTCCCGGTCAAGGTGAACATGGTGGTTCTCAAGGAGAACGAGGACGAGGTCTGGGATATGGTGGACTTCGCTCGGGATCGGGGCGTCATCCTCCAGCTGATCGAGCTATTGGACCTCTCGGACCACGGCCTTGGGGGCGACCTGTCCAGGATCGAGAAAGAGCTTGAAAGCCGGGCAGACATGGTCGTCACACGAGATATGCACCGTAGGCGAAAATACTTCATAGGCGGCGCTGAGGTGGAGGTGGTCCGGCCCATCGACAACACCGAGTTTTGCGCCAACTGCAACAGGCTCAGGGTCACCTCTGACGGCAAGCTGAAGCCCTGCCTCCTCCGAAACGACAACCTGGTTGATCTCGGCTCCGCCGACCTGGAGGAAACGAAGAGGCTGATTGAGAAGGCCACCCTCATCAGGAGCCCCTACTTTTGTGAAGGGCGAAGTTAGCGACCACTAAAGTTTCCCTTCGGAAAAGCCCGACATGTGCTGGTAGCCCCTGGGCTCTAACGCCTTTTTTACCTTCTCGGACTCGATCACGATCTCCCTCTCCTCCAGGGCCTTCCCGATGACTGTGAAATTGCAGGCTCTGGCGGCATCTTCGATCCGGTCGGGTGTCACGGTGAAGATCAGCTCGAAGTCGCCGCCGGCGGTGAGGGCGAGGTCGACGGCGTCCTCTCTGTCTTCTGCAACCTCGGCGACGAGGGGGTCGATGGGAATTCTCTCCTCCTGGACAGAAAAGCCGACACAGCTCGCCTCGGCGAGATCGAATAATGAGAGGGCGAGGCCGTCGCTGTTGTCCATCATGGAGGTGACGGATCTCGATAGGGCTAGAGCTCGCCCCTCCTTCGCCCTGGGGGCGGGCTCGAGGAGCCTTTTCGTCAGGGCCAGAAGGCTCGCATCTTCCTCGATCCTCTTCGTCTCCCCCTTTCTCTCAGCCCCCAGGGCGACCCTCAGCCCCGCGCCCGCCGACCCCAGGGTTCCCGTGGTGCAGAGTAGGTCGCCGGGACGGGCGCCCCGTCGGCGGAGGGCTAGATCCTTCTCGACCCAGCCGAGGGCGGTTCCCACCAGGGTCAGCTCGTTGTGAGAGTCGAGGTCGCCGCCCAAAACCCGCGTATCAAAGCGGTGGGCGCAGTCTTTCATTCCGGTGAATATCTCCTCGACGAAGGACATATCCGTCTCCGGCGGGATTCCCGCCGCTACGAGAAGGCCGAGGGGCACGGCGCCCATCGCCGCCACATCGCTGAGGTTCACGGCGACCGTCATCCAGCCGATCTGCCATGGGGTCGCGATCCCCGGAAAGTCGGCCTTGCGATGGAGCATGTCCGTCGTCCAGACGAGATATCTTTCGCCATCTTCCGCCATGGCGCAGTCGTCTTTTTCCGAGACGCCCAGGATCTTTGTGATCCTCCTCACGACTTCTCGCTCCCCCAGATCATCGCACTTCTGAGTCATTTTGCATCGCCTATTTTATCTCTGATATCATAAGACTTGTTACTTCAGGATGTCGTCTCCAGTACGGGGCGATCCAACTCCGATATTTTAACGCTTATCGAATAAAACATAGAATAAATCTTTACACTGGAAATGCCGTTATCCGTTTCAGGGAGGAAATCGGTAATGTATAAAAACCTCGTTATGGTATTTGCGATATTCCTGCTATCCGCAGGAATGGCACTGGCAGAAGAGATGAGCGAAGAGGATATGACAGATGTCGTTACGGTCGAGTTCACCGGCGTTGCGGTCGAGCTCTACGAGCCCGCCGAGGGCCTTTTGGGCGCACCCACCATCTGGGCTGTCGAGGTAACTTCCGCTGAGGAAGGCGCGATCTGCAGCGACATAATCAACGTCACCGTCGCCCAGGCGACCCCCGGTCCCTGGGGAACTGTCGACGAAAACGTCACAGTCGGTGATTCGGTCGAGGTCTACGGCGCTTACGTCGAGGACGAGACTGGATGCACAGTGACCCTTCAGGGATCCATGGACTACTACTTCGAGCTCGCCGATGAGGAGACTGAGGTAGTCGAGGAGACTGAGGACGGCGAGGTCGTCGAGGACGAAGTAGTCGTCGAAGAGACTGAGGACGACGAAGTGTAAACCTCGGACGAAAAGCTGACAAACCATTTTGTGACTGGATCCGGGCTTGTGGTGTGACGTCACACCACGAGCCCAGTTCCGTTTCGTATCCACCACTATTTTCGATTTCTGGCAAACTTCTTTCGGGTCGTTGGGGATGGCCCTAAAAATCCGATAAAAGGCTTCAAGTATTTGGCGCGACCGTCTCCCGTCGGAGCTATTTGAATGGCGTCTTCTTCGGAACCCTCGATTCAAAATTTGGACTCCCGGGAGTCGAGCCTTCTGATCCGGGAGAGATGGGGCGATCCCGACTTCGTGATACTGGACGTTCGAACGCCGCGGGAGTATGAGATGGGAAGGATCGAGGGATCGATCAATATCGACTACCATTCACCGACCTTCGAGGCAGAGCTTGAAAAGCTCGACAGAGACAAAATGTACCTGGTCTACTGCCTGGCGGGGATCAGGTCGAGAAACGCGGCGAAGATGATGGAGCGGCTCGGTTTTCGAGATGTCCGCAACATGCTCGGCGGGATCAGGCAGTGGGACCTGGAGGGGTTGCCGATCGTCGGCCGATAGCCCGATATATCCGGGCCGACTCATCGCTTTTCATGCGCTTTGGAATTGTGGTCACCGATCCCGATGACTGGACGGCGAGGGCGATCAGAGACGGTTTATCTAAGCTGGGGGCAGAGTCTGCTTTTCTGAATTTCTCCCAGCTGGCGGCGAGGATCGGGCCGGACCTTCGGCTCAGAGGAAACGGCACGGACCTTCTGGGGCTTGACGGCCTTGTCGTAAGGGATCTGGGCAGAACGGGGTCTCACGATATCGCCTTTCGGTTCGAGGCCCTATCCGCCCTCCAGGCGTTGGGCCTTCCGATCGTCAACCCACCCTCGGCGATCCAGAGGGCGGCAAATAAGTTCGCCACTTCCATCGCCCTCCACAAGGCAGAAATCCCCCATCCCAGGACCCTGGTGACCACAAGCTTCGAGGCCGCCTCTGAGTTCGTCTCCGATCACGGCCGGGCGGTATCCAAGCCCCTATTCGGCTACAAGGGCAGGGGGCTCGCCCTTCTGACCCCCGACGATCCGGCCCCGCTTAGGGAAGCGCTTGCCAAAAGCGGGGTCGTGTACCTTCAGGAGTTTCTCGAATCTGCGGCTTTATCCCCTCGGGACATCAGGGTCTTCGTGGTGGGGGGCCGGGTGGCAGGGGCCATCTACAGGGTTGCGCCGCCGGGAAGCTGGATCAGCAACCTCTCCCAGGGGGGAGCGCCCGAGAGGTGTCCCCTCACGGGCGAGATCGAGGATCTGGCCCTGAGGGCTAACGGGGCGGTGGGGACGGTCTACAGCGGCGTCGACCTGATCGAGACGGTTGAGGGGCTCAAGGTTTTGGAGGTAAACGGGACGCCCTCGGGGCTGGGGGTCTATTTGGCCTGGGGGATCGATGCCGGCGAGATGATAGCGGCTCACATCCTCGAAAGGCTGGGCTAGTCTGGAGATGATTCAGTGGACGAGTAGGTGAGCGAGCCGATGGACTGGTCGGGTTAGGGGAACGGTTATTTACCATGCAACTTCAGGGGCAGATCATGTTCACCATACTCACAGGGTCTCAGTTCGGGGACGAGGGGAAGGGGAAGGTCGTCGATCTCCTGGCTGAGAATTACGATATAGTGGTCCGGTTCCAGGGCGGGGACAACGCTGGCCACACCGTCATCGTCGGGGACAAGACCTACAAGCTCCACCTCACCCCCAGCGGCGTCGTCTTCGGAGCGAGGCTCCTCATCGGGCCGGGGGTCGTTCTGAACCCGAAGGTCCTCTGGAGCGAGATCGAGGCGCTGGAGGCCGAGGGCATTACAGTCAACCTCGGGATCGACGCGAAGACGTCGATCATCATGCCCTACCATATCGCCCTCGATGAGCTGCGGGAGCAGGGGAGGAAGGACAAGATCGGGACGACGAAGAGGGGGATCGGCTACGCCTACATCGACAAGTTCAGCCGGGACGAGGTCCAGATGAAGGATTTGACCGACCCCGCCCTCCTGGAAGCGAAGCTCGACGAGATCGGTCCCGCGCGGGAGAAGGCGATCGAGGATATGGGCGGCGACCCCTTCGTCGTGAGGGACCCAGACCTCATCGGCGAGTATCTTGAGATCGGCCGAAAGCTGAGAGACAGGGTCGCCGACGTCTCCTACGAGATCAACGTCGCCCTGGACGAGGGAAAGAAGGTCCTGGCGGAGGGGGCCCAGGGGGCTTTCCTCGACGTCATCCACGGGACCCAGAAGTTCGTCACCTCGTCTTTCACGACGGCCGGGAGCGCCTGTGCGAACCTGGGGGTCGGGCCCGCGAGGGTCGATAGCGTCGTCGGGATCGTCAAGGCCTACATGACCAGGGTCGGCGAGGGGCCGATGCCCACCGAGCTCAAAGACGAGGTCGGCGCTCACCTCTCCAAGGTCGGAAAAGAGTTTGGGACCACCACCGGACGGCCCCGGCGATGCGGGTGGTTTGACGCCGTCCTCGCGAAGAAGTCGATGTACCTGAACGGCTACACCGAGATCGCCATAACGAAGCTCGACGTCCTCGGAGGCCTCGACCCGATCAAGATCTGCACCGGCTACGAGCTGGACGGCGAGGTCCTCAATTACCCGCCGGAGAGCACCGTCGAGTTCGCCCGCTGCCAGCCCCTCTACGAGGAGATCGGAGGCTGGACCGATGACATCACCGGGGCGAAGTCCTACGAGGCTCTCCCTCAGGCCGTCAAGAACTACGTCGAGAGGATCGAGGCGCTCCTGGGGGTCAAGATCACCATCGTCTCGGTGGGGCCCGACCGGGACCAGACGGTGAGGAGAGGGTGAGGGCGAGAGTCCTCCTCTCTAATTTTTGGTCGTACTTTTATTCTAATTGGATTATACCTCAGGCGGCGCGGCGTCGGGGCGGCTGCCTGGCAGAGGACGGGTGGGCGAGATATAGGTATCCTCTCGTATCCGTCTTTAGGTACTTGTTCCGCAAGTAATAAATGTTTGAAATTTAACTTGATCTGGGGAATTATTATGTCAATCAACAAAAAACCATTGGAATCGGTTGAAGAAAGTGATTTACAGGATTTACTGAAAAATCAAGTTGCTGAGAGCAAGATTCTAGATTACAAAGAAACTTTGCCAGGTAATAGCGGCAATGATAAAAAAGAGTTCCTTTTCGATGTGTCGTCATTCGCCAATGCAGCTGGTGGCCACCTCGTCTACGGAATAAAAGAAGACGATGGAGTTCCAGTGGAAATTTGCGGTCTGCAGGATATCAATCCCGATGAAGAAATCCTGCGTATGGAAAGCATGATACGAGATGGAATAAACCCTAGAATTCCGGGGATTTCTATAAGATCTATACCATTCGATTCTTCAAATTGTGTGATAGTAATACGCATCCCAAAAAGCTGGGCATCTCCACACATGGTGACTTTTAAAGGATCATCGAAATTTTATTCGCGCAACTCTGCGGGCAAGTATCAACTTGATGTCTCAGAAATTAGGAGTGCTTTTCTCCTCTCAGAAACGATTGCTGAAAGAATCAGGGGCAGCGTGCCGAATGTG
>DAQG01000095.1 GCA_002502785.1 Methanothrix harundinacea
TTCGCTGGTTTCTACTACGACATCGACGACAACCTCGGCACTGAGGAGATCACCATGACCATCACCGGTGACGCTCTCGAAGAGCCGAACGGCATCGTCTACCAGACCGTTGCCCAGCAAGACGACTTCGACTTTGAGGATTGGGGTAGTTTCTGGACCATCGCATTCATGGCCGAGGAGTACTTCGCGGGTTACGCTGGAGAAGGCCGTTGGACTTCCTACCTCTATGACGACTCCACCGACACCAACCTGATGGTCGATGAACAGCTCACCAAAGTTCTGATTAACGACGACGAGGAAAGGACCTTCACCACAGGAACACCACTGACGCTCGCCGATGGTTACGAGCTTGTCATTCAAGAGATAGATGTTGACAATGGAGTCTACGTCCAACTGATGAAGGGCGGACAGGTCGTTGACTCTGCTGTGGTTGAGCCCTCCAAAGACGGCGCAACCATTCAGGATAAGACCTATACACACAAGGTGGACCTAGGTGACACCGAGGACATAGTCGTCATAGCAGTCCACTTCAAAAACGCTATGCATTTGAAGAGTAGTGACCAGGATTTGGCTACCGTTGACGGTATCTGGCAGATCTCTGAAACGCCGATCAGCATTGAGGAGGACAAAGAGTACAACAAGATGACGATCCAGTCCGTCAACGCCGACACCTTGTCCATCATGATGACCAACGAGGACAACAAGATCACCCTCAGCAAGAACAAAGACACCTCCCTGATGGGAGAAATCAGGATCAAGACCGCCAACCAGGACTGTATCTCAGTTGAAAACCCCCTTAGGTTCTATATCTACAAGATGGTAACAGTTGAGCCCCCCGGACTCGAAGTATGAGGATGAATGGTCGCAGCAACTGCAACCCATGCTCTTGGCTGAATATTGAGGCACTCAAGGATGCTTTTATGGGTGTGGGGGTGCCCTCCCCGCACCAATTCAGCTTTCACAGGGCACATTCCTTGGATAAGCATATTTTGAAGGCTGAAACTCATACCTCTACGTGGCGAGGAGGCGAGTGACGGAGGAGCATGGCCACCAAGTACATGACTTCCCAGAGAGTTCCATCTTCAGGATCTTGGCGGGAACCAGTCAGAGGTCCGATGATGCTTAGGTACAGTCGCAGACAACACGCATCTTCCGCTGATCACCAGCCAATCGTTTCAGGCGTCGAAACGCTCGTAGCTCTTCTTCCTGTGATTGATGTCCGCCGTCAGATAAATGCTCGTTGTACGAACAGACTGATGACCAAGCTGCTGCTGCAAGTCGTTCAACGGGATTCCACTATCGAGCGCATGAACCGCGTGCAGGTGTCTTATCGTATGCGGTGAGACGATGTTCAGTGTCTTGCCCGCTTTGGATGTTGCATAAGCTCTCTGCACTCCCGCCCCTCTCGCCGCCTTGTCGATCACCATTCGAATCCACCGCTGCGAGATATGCTTGCTAGGATCACGTCCAGGGAATAGCCATATGGAACCCTCTGGCAGGCTCCTGATCCACCCATCCAGGTCAGAGATCATCGATTGAGGTACGATGACGTCTCGATATTGCCGGGTCTTCGTCCGGCTGGCGTGAATGTGGATCTCTCCTTTAACTGTGTCAACATCTTCAGGTTTGGTGCTGACCAGTTCCTCGACCCGGCATCCTGTACAGAAGAGGAGCATGATAACGATTCGGTCCCGTTCGGATTCGACCTTATCAATCAACTTCCTGAAATCATCAACACTGATGAGTTTCGTGACAGCCATGATCGATATGTTGCGGCCCGTTCTATAAGTGACTTCCGATATTAGCCATATTCGGAAGTCGTGTAGTGTTCCAAACATTTTTTGCGAAGCTAAACATACTTATCTCCAGGCGACAGGCTCGACGAAGATCCTGGCTTTGGTCCTGGTGGCCCTTCTGGTGGTGATGGGCACGTCCGATGGCGCGCAAAACGATGAACACAAGTAAGGTCAACTGATTTGCTTAGGGTTTGGTTTGTAGGGAGATCGTAAGGCCCGAATGGAGGAAGATCGAATATGACCGAGAAGCTGGGAAAGACCCTGCAGTTACTTTTAGTCTTGGCAGTTATATTTGGGTCGCATTACCTGATGCCCATAAAGAATATTGATCGATCCGCCCCTCAATTACCTAGGCCTGATCCTGGCTGGGGTGCTGCTTGATGTCTGGGCCGCGTCTATCTTCAGAGAGAGGAAGACCTCCTTCCGGCTCCGGGGAGAGACCCCTATCAATCTCTTCTGGCGTAGCTCCACCTCGACGTAATCTTGGTTACACTAAATCCATAAAAAGATAGCGAATGACAATGGTAAAAAAATAAACTGATTAGCACATCTTCGACTCAACCTTTGCTTTTTACATCCAAGCCTTTTTGAGCTTATCGAGAATGGTCGTTAGATCGAAGTTCTTCGACATCAACCCGAGCTTTCACTATGAAAAGGCACCTCCCAATTGGGGCCGTCACCTATTCCTCCTTCAATACGTCCATGAATAGAGATGAGCCTCGATCGTCTCTCCCTGAGAGTAGCATCCAGGAAGCTCCGGCACCTCAGACCAGAAGCCTCCCTCTCCCGCTTGGTGTATCAGAACTGTATATTCCATGATTCCACCAGTGGACGAAGGCCTCAGCACAACTCCTTCTCCGCTCCCTCGCCCTCAGCCGCCTCCAGCTTCTCCAGCACCGACCTCGTCGAGACCGAGTTCATCTCAAGCCCCAGCTCTTCTGCGCCGAGGCCGAGGGCGAGCCCCGCCATCTGGGTGACGTATAAGATCGGAAGATCGATCTTTTCGCCGAACTTCTTCTCCAGGAGCGGCTGGTTTGCGTCGAGCATCAAATGGCATAGCGGGCACAATGCGACGACGAAGTCAGCGCCCGACTCCTTGGCGTTCCGGAGGATTCGGATGAGGGTCTCGGCGGCGGCCTCCTCCTCGGGCATGAAGATGGGGCCGCAGCAGCACTTCATCTTCAGCCGGAAGTCGGTTGGCTCCGCGCCCAGGGTCCGGATGAGGTTTTCGAGGATCGAGGGGTTCTCGGGGCTGTCGATCCCCCCGCCGGGGCGCGTGAGGAGGCAGCCGTAGTAGGGGGCGGCCTTCAGGCCCGCCAGGGGCCGGACGACCAGGTCTTCAAGATCCTCCGCCTCGCCGAGGGACTTTGTGATCGTCTCGATGACGTGCTCGACATCTTTTTCTCCCTCGTACTTCACCTCTAATGCCTCGTTCACCCTCTCCCGCACCTTTCGGTCTTTGAGGCGGATCATCGCCGCCCGGAGCCTGCTGTAGCAGATCGAGCAGGAGGCCATCACCGGAAGCTCTGTCCTCACCAGGTTTCTTGCCGCAAGAGCCGTCGAGACGATCTCGTTCGAGACGTGGGTTGCGCCGCAGCAGTTCCAGTCGTCGATCTCCTCAAGCTCTACGCCGAGGGCCCTGCAGACCGCCAAGGTCGAGATCTCGTACTCCCTGCCCGTCGACCTCGCAACGCATCCGGGATAGTATGCGAGCTTCATTTCGTGGCCTCCTCTGCTTCTCCAACTGCTTCGGCCTTTTCAGCCTCAGCCCTCTTTTCGTCGCCGACGAGATCGAAGATCCGCTTCATCTCCTCGGTCCCTTCGATTCTCTCTCCCTTCGCCGCCTCAAAGCCGAGCTCGATCTTCCCCTTGGGGACGAGCTCTGCGCCAAACGACATTATCTGGACCGCCGAGCTGGGGCTTCTTATCATGTACTCGGCCGAGAGGAGAACCTCCGATATCCTGCCGTAATTTCGTATCTGGCGGGCGAAGATCCCCTCGAAGACCGAGTCTTTGCACTTCATCCCCTCGTCCTCGTAGATGCTCTTCAGGGCGGCGACCACCGCCATCGGCCTAATATTTCTCGGGCATCGGACGGTGCATAAGAGGCAGGAGGTGCACAGCCAGATCGACCTGCTAAGAAGAGCCGCCTCCTTCTCTCCTTCAAGGACGAGCTTCACGAGCTTTCGGATGGGCGTGTCCATCATGTGGGCTGTGGGGCAGCTTGCAGAACATGTTCCGCACTGGATGCAGGTCAACACCACTTCACCTGCGAGGGCTAGGACCTTTTCTCTGAACACCTCTCCCTCTGCGGTCGCGGTCGCCATCGTCGTCTTCTCCGTCACTTCTCATCACCCCCCTCGGCCTTGGCCGCAGCCTTCGCCTTCTTGATCCTCTCAGCGATCTTCTCGCTCGCCCCGCCGATCTCGTCCCTTTCCCAGACGAACCTCACCTTCGGCTTGTTGATTACCGCTTCGACCCCGGCGAGGGCCTCGTTGATCCTCGAGAGGAGGTCTGGGTCCCTCTCGGGAGCCTCGATCTCGGGTATCGGAACCTTTTCGATCTCTGGCGGCAAGACGATGCCGGAGAGGTCCGGCCTCTTCCTCGACTTGGAGACGATAGAGGAGATCGCCTCCTTCCACTCCTCGGCCCAGGGCGTCTCCTTCACAGGCGTGTGGGTGACTTTTGATCTGTCCACCTCCACAGCGAAGCAGTGGCAGGAGTTGGCGCAGGCCCCGCAGAAAATGCACTGATCTCGCTCGACCTTGATCCTGCCGTCCTCGCCGACGTACCAGCAGTCGGCAGGACAGACGTTGAAGCAGGCGTGACAGCCCATGGGGTCGCAGAGGGGAAGCTGCCGTTCGACGAGCCTTATCTCCCCCTCGAAGGGCTTTGTGACGTCCATCGCCTCGTAGGGGCAGACCAATAGACACCTGCCGCACCCGATGCACTTCTCCTCGTCGACCTCGATCTCCCCGAGAAACTCAAACTCCTCCTCCAGCTCCAGGGGTGTCCCCTCGACGGTGATCGCCTCTTCAGGACAGATGCCGACGCATAGGCCGCAGTAGTCGCAGAGATCCTCGTCGACGAGAAGCTGCTCGAAGGGGACGAGGTTCGTTGGGGTGGGGTCCCGTTCCTGGAGGAGGAAGGCCTCGCAGAATCGAGCGCACTTCCCGCAGAGGTTGCACTTCTCAGAATCAACCTCTATCTTGCCCTTCCCTTTCTCTTCCTCTCGGAGGGGTCCGAAGACGTCCCTAGTCGGATAGAAGACGACGGTGATCGCCTTGGTGGGGCAGACCGGTTCGCAGAGGGCGCAAGGTAAGCACTTCTCGTTAGGCTCAGCCCGCGAGACGAGATGTGGATACTCCCCCATATCCCTGTAATCCTTGTCGTTTGAGATCATCTTGTAGGCGTCGACGGGGCAGAAGGCGGCACACATCCCGCAGAAGACGCAGGCTTCGAGGTCGATTAGAACCGGCGGCGCATCCAGGCCCGTGGCGATCTCGATGACGGGCCCAAGCTGCAGGGCCTTGGTGGGACATAGGGCGACGCAGATCCCGCAGCCGTTACACTTCTTGTAGTCGTAGTCCAGGACCTTGACCGACTCTTCTGACCTCTGGATCGACTTGATGTGTGACCCCTCGACCTCCATCTCCTTTTCGATCTCCATGGCCATCAGCGGTCACCCCCTGGCGGCTCTGGTACTCCAAGAACGCGAAGCTCCGTCCCCACCGGGCCCATCTCCTTCAGCTCCCGGACGAAGGTTCTCACCTCTTTTGCCAGGATCTCCCCTTCACTTGCCGCGCACCAGACGATCTTGACCCTGCCGGGGTTGATCCCCACCTTCTCCAGGACGCCCCTCAAAACCTGGACTCGCTGGTATGCCTGGTAGTTGCCTTTGCTGTAGTGGCACTCGCCTAGGCGGCACCCGGATATCAGAACCCCATCGGCACCGCCTTTCAGAGCCTCGATGACGAAGGCGGGATCAACCCTGCCTGCACACATCACCCTTATCGCCCTCATGTTCGTCGGGTACTGGATTCGAGACGTTCCTGCCAAATCCGCACCGGCGTAGCTGCACCAGTTGCAGAGGAACCCGACGATGAAGGGGTACTGCCCCTTGACGGCCGTCGCCGCCCTCACCTGGGCCAGGATCTGCTCGTCTGAAAATAGCCTCATGTCGATGGCGTCGACGGGACAGGCGGCGGCACAGGTCCCGCACCCCTTGCATGCAGCTTCGTCGACTAAGGCAGTCTTGTCGACGGAGATCGCCTTGCTGGGGCAGGTCTCGACGCAGAGCTTGCAGCCGATGCACTTCTCGGTATCCACCATTGCTACCACGGGGTCGAGGGTCAGCTCCCCTCTCAATAGAAGCCTCATAGACTTTGCCGCCGCGGCCTCCCCCTGAGCGATGGAGACCTGAATCTCCTTCGGTCCCGAGGCGCATCCCGCTATGAACACGCCGTCGATGTGAGCCTCGACGGGTCTCATCTTGGGGTGGGCGATCTCAAAGAACCTGTCGGGCCGCTTGGATAGACCGAGCAGGTTTCCGATTACGTCGGCTTCTTTGTTCGCCTCAAGCCCTGCCGATAGCACGACGAGATCGTAGGGCTTCGACCTAAAACCGCCTAGAAGAGTGTCTTCGTAGTTTACCCTTAGATGCCCATCGACCTTCTCGACCTCGGAGACCCTGCCCCTGATGAAGTTGACCCCGAGCCTCTGGGCCCGCATGTAGAACTCTTCGTACCCCTCGCCCCCGGCCCGAAGGTCGATGTAGTGGATCGAGACCTCGGCGTCCGGATACTTCTCCTTGATAAGCGGGGCGTTCTTCAGGGCGTACATGCAGCAGACCCGGGAGCAGTACTGGTTTCCGACCGTCTCGTCTCTGGACCCCACGCACTGGAGGAAGGCGACGGACTTTGCCACCTCGCCGGTGGAGGGGCGGACGACCTCGCCTCCCGTGGGGCCCGCGGCGTTCAGGAGCCGCTCCACCTGGAGGCCGGTTATGACGTCTCTAAACCGGCCGTACCCGTACTCCTCCTTTCGGGCGGGATCGAAGGACTGCCATCCCGTGGCGACGATTATCGCCCCCACGTCGAACCTGAACTCCTCCTGCCTCTGGTCGTACTTGACGGCGTCGACGGGACAGGCCTCGGAACAGAGGCCGCAGCCGATGCAAGCCTCAGGATCGACGCAGGCGATGAGGGGTACCGACTGAGGTATCGGCATGTAGATCGCCTTTCTTTTCCCGAGGCCGAACTCGTACTCGTCGGGAACCTCGACGGGACAGACCCCGGCGCACTCGTTGATGCAGCCCTTACAGAGCTTCTCGTCGACGAATCTCGCCTTCTTGACGCCCGAGACCGTGAACCTCCCGACGCTCCCCTCGATGTTCAGGATCTCGGCGTAGGTCATGAGGGTGATCAATGGATGGTTGTAGACGTCGGTCATCTTGGGGGCGAGAACGCAGATGGAGCAGTCGTTCGTCGGAAAGACGTCGGTGAGAAGAGCCATGTACCCCCCGATCGTCGGCTTCCTCTCGACCAAATATACGTGAAGGCCGCTGTCGGCAAGGTCCAGCGCCGCCTGGATCCCGGCGACCCCTCCCCCGACGATCAGAACCCCCCGGCTGACGGGCATAGTCTCGCCCTGGAGCGGGTTTAAAAGAGCAGCCTTCGCCACGGCCATTCTAATGAGGTCTTTTGCCTTCTCCTGGGCCTGGGGCGGTTCATCCATGTGGACCCAGGAGCACTGCTCCCTGATGTTCGCCATCTCCAGCATGAAGGGGTTCAACCCCGCCTCGGAGATCACCCGCCTGAAGGTCGGCTCGTGGAGCCTGGGCGAGCAGGCAGCCACCACGACGCTGTCCAGCTTGTGCTCCACGATGTCCTCCTTGATCGTCTCCTGGCCGGTGTCAGAGCAGGTGAACTGAAGGTCCCGGGCGACCTCGACGTCTGGCAGGGTTTTTGCGAACTCTGTGAGGCTGCTGGGCTCCAGGACCCCTGCAATGTTCAGGCCACAATGACATACGTAGACTCCAATTCGCATCGACAGGACTCCAGGTAATCATTCCGAATCCTTCAACTTAAAGGTACCTGTGAGGGGAAAAAGGAGACGATTTGGGAAATATGTAGGCGTTTGCAGGGCGAAGAGATCTCGGGATCGATCGAGGCTGCAAACGTCATGATAGATCTGGACTGTGGCCTCGTGGCTGCTTTTTTCGCCGCTCCATTGAATCGAGGGCCAAAAGAAAGCCGATGGCCCTCTCTGTCAGGGGGTACCTTCCGACCAGCTCCTTGAACTTTCTGTTGTGGCTCGGCACCAGCAGGTGCGCCAGCTCGTGTAGGACGACGTAGTCCTCGACCCACTGGGGCGTCTCTCTCATCCGGGAGCTGATCCTAATCGTCTCGTCCTCGATGGTACAGCTGCCAAACCTCTTCATCTGCCGCTCGGAGTATTTTATAGTCTTCCAGCTAAGGATGCCATCGAAATACTTGCGGTTCAGGTGCTCGGCCCTCCTCTCCAGGTGGGCATCGTTTCTCGGCCCCATCCTCTGAACCATCCTGGCTTTGAGGCTAAAGATGTGCTCTTCCAGCTCCCGGTCCGAGATCGAGGCTGGCGCCATCACCACCAAAGTGCCGTCCACCATCCGGGCCTGGACGGTCTTCTTTCGCCGGGCAGACCTCTTGACTATAACTTCCATCCCTACATCTCCACTAATCGGTCGATGTGATGATATGAATTTCTTTCGGGGGGAGATCTTCTGTTGAGGCGCGAGCGGAACCCGTAAAGTAGATCCGAGAATATTATGCCGATGGGCCGGATAGGCATCCGACCTACCCGAAAGCAGTTCCGATCCAGGAGCCGATGAGGTCGGTGGCGATTACCACCACCATCAGTATGATAAGGTGCTCTGCGATCACCTTCCAGGGGCCCTTCTCTTGCTCTCTCGCCAAAAAGAAGCTCAGAACTCCGATAACTAAAAAGCCCCAGATCAGGCTCGCAATTATCGCCTTTGAGAGGTCGAAGAGGAGGACCGGGACCACAAAGGTCATGGCCACCAGAAACTTGGACGGGAAAGTGAAGACCGTCGACTCCCATACCTCCCGCGTCGAATGAGCGTTCTCGGCTTCCTCAGATATGTGTATGCCCAACGCGTCGGAGAAGGCGTCGGCCACGGCTATCGTCAGTATCCCGCCGATCACCGCAAGCTTCGAACCCGTACCGGAGCTGAGACCCACCATCAGTCCCAAGGTAGTGATGATCCCCGACGTCAGACCAAAGCAAAACCCCGTCTTCAACGATTTCTTCACGGTCCTAGCCGAACCCTTCGTACTCGGAGAATAATTATAGTTGTCGCAAAGGCCAGGCCGTTAAGTTCGGGAAAAGAGAACAAAATAAGGGCAAAGAAGGACAAAGGCATATGCGGCGACTGGGGCCGCATATGCGCCGTTTTCGAGCCGAGACAAATACTTTGGATTTCAGGAATCGAGGATGCCCTCGGCGACGTCTCTGTAGGCGTCCATGACGTAGGCGATCCCTGAGACCTTGGCGGCCTCCTCGGTGAGGGCCATCACGTCCTTTCTGGACATAGAGGCGAGGCTGAAGTTCCTGCTTCCGGCCATCAGCTGCTGCAGGCCGATCTTGAACTTCTGAGAGTAGGTGTAGATTCCCATGGCACCCAGGGGGATCTTCTCGACGTCCTTTCCGTACTTCTCGGCCAGCTCCTCGTAGGTTACGAAGAGCTCCTTGGCGTTGCTTCCATACTTGGAGGCGGTCTTCGGAAGATCTCCTGCTTCTATCCACTTCTGGATGTTCTTTCCGACCATTCCGGGGATCATGAGGGCCCGGCCCATGCAGACCGCTTTGAAGTAGGGCGCGCCCATGGCGATAGCCTTGAAGACGCCGTCCTCGGAGGAGAATCCGCCAGCCATGGCGAGGTCGGGGACTCTCATGCCCTTCTTGCTCAGCTTCTCTGCGAACTCGTAGGCGAGAGCCTGGAGGTAGAAGGTCGGAATACCCCACTCGTTCATCATCGGCCAGGGGCTCATACCCGTGCCGCCGGGAGCGCCGTCGATGGTGAGAAGGTCGATCTTCGCCTCGGACCCGTAGCGGAGTGCCATGGCAAGCTCTGTCATGGAGTAGGCTCCGGTCTTGAGGGTGACCCTCTTGAATCCGATGTCTCTGAGCCTGTCGACCTCTTCAAGGAAGCTCTCCTTGGTCACAAACCCGAGACGGGAGTGTCTCTCAAACTCCTTGATAGCGCCAGCCTTGAAGGCCTGCTGGACGTCCTTGAGGGAGGGGTCGGGCCTTACGATGTAGCCTCTCTTCTGCAGCTCAAGGGCCCTATCGAGGGACCTGACCTTGATCTCGCCGCCGATGCACTTTGCGCCCTGACCCCATTTCAGCTCTAGGGTGTCCAGCTCGTGCTTCGAGGAGACGTACTCTGCGGTTCCGAGCCTTGTGTCCTCGACGTTCATCTGGACCAGGATCTCGCCGTATCCCTCATGGAACTGCCTGTAGATCTCGATCCTTCTGTCCATCTCCGGAGACTTGACGACCTTGCCCTTGTTGTCCCGCACCAGCTCAGGGTCCACGCCGCAGACGTTCTCGCCGCATACGAGGGTGATACCGGATATGGCGGCACCGATGGCGAAGTGTTCCCAGTTGATCCTGGCGATATCGGTCGAGCCGAGGGCGCCGGTGAAGATCGGGACCTTCATCTTGACCTTTCTGTCCCATCCGTACTCGGTCTCAGTGTCGACCTCGTGGAATACTGCGGTGTCGGGGTTGGCCTCGACGCCCTCGGGCAGACCCCGGGCACCTACGGCGTAGCCCTGGATGTTTATGTGAGAATAGTCAAGGGGATAATCCTTGTCCGCACCTGCGGTGATCTCGCCGAAGGGCCCGGGATAGAGGACCTCTCGACCCCTGAAAGAAGATAGCCAGATATCACAACCGCCTCTGCAACCGTCGACACATCGTGTGCAGATTCCGGACATCGGGGCGACATTTCTTGACCTGTTGAAAGTCCCAACTGCTTCGTTGGCGTTTGGCTGTCTAAGGTTCATGAAATACCTCTTTATTATTTTTAATCATCCGGCACTATGATGAGACACACCCGGATGGTTAGTATGCCTCCGACGAGGACTTCCTATGCACCATTATATAAATTTTGCCTCAGAAAAGTATTTCCTATATGATTATATATAAAGTCTGCGCCTGATTAGGAAATAGTATCTAATTAAAATAGTTATTGAATAATATGATTATGGCCACCAATGTACCTGACAAAGGTGTCTGCAGACGTAAAGGACATTTCCATTAAAGTTTTATCTTCCTGAGATGATACATCCAAACCACCCTGTCAAAACCAGGGGCTGTCCTCTCGCAGCCAGGCATCGATATCCCAAGCCGCTCTCTTTCCCGCGCCAATGGCCGCTCTCAGCCTATCGCAGCCAGCTTTTCGCTCCGTCTTAAAGGCGTGTCGTGATGATGGTACTTGTTGGACTGCGTTTTTATAGAATCTCCCACAACACTGCTGCGAAGGATGCACCACCGCAATCTGACCCCTGGCTCATTCTAAAGCACCCCACCTCGGTGGGATCAAGCTCGCTGTGATGGCCATGAGAGGCCCCGCAAGATATCCAGCACCTACAAAAAGCCCGATCATCCCCACCGAAAAGAGGCCGAGCCGGCCTTTGGCCTTCAGCCCACCACCGAGGGAGATGGCCAGGGCGACAGAGCTGAGGAGGATCGGGATGGATGCCAGCAGAAGGGTGATCGGAGCCTCAGAGAACTCCGGGGCCCGGGCCAGTGAGTGGGCCATCTGGAAGAGGATCGACCCACCAGTGGCGAAAAATAGAAGGCCAGTCAGAGAACCGAGCCGCCCGGAGATGTCGAGATCCCGATATTTTTTTCTGATCAGCAACAGGCCCAGAAGAAGGACCGCCGCCACCGGCACAAAGATTAGGGCGAGTCTCTCGCCGTTCCACCGATAGACAGAGATGAGCCTTATCGGGGTTGTGATCCTCTCCTGAACCGAGAAGGTCTCTATGTAGCCCACGGTGACCCCGTAGTGGCCGCCTCTGCTAAAATCGTAAACGGCCACATGGTAAGTCCCGGTGGCTGGAGCTTCGAGGTCGATGGCGCCGAGGCTGCGGAAGCTGCTGGGCCCGAAGGGCTCGTAGGTGGCCTTTTCCAGCTGCCTTCCCTCCAGAACCATCACGCCTTCACCCTCCGGCACATCCACTGGAACTGCTGGAACATCCAGGATCTCGATTCCAGGTCCCATGAGAACCAGGTCGGGAGTAAAGTCCCGCTCCTGGGGATTCGTGGAGGCGTATAGGCTGACTAAAATCCTCTCACCCTCGGTGGCATCGAACCTGTAGTACTGGACCTCACCAGCCTCCTTGAGATGGCCGTAAAATGCCCAGGACTTTGCGGGGTCCGAGACGACCGTCGCCTCGGAAAGGGCATCGTTTCCCACCGGGATCACAGGAACGTGGCCGAAAGCTGGGGTAATCGAGAATGCCGCGATGAGAATAAGGATGGGAATGAAGACGGCAGGAGTGTGCATATTTTCGACGGGTTGCACAAACCTCATATCTTCTCGCCGTCCTTCAGCCCCACGATCTTCTCGACGTCGACGAGCTTCCAGATGATGGACCTCTCCTCTTTGATGATGGAATCAAGAGGGTCATCGGGAGAGTGGCCGAGGGCCAAAAGTACGTTTCTGGATAGGTTCTTCTTTCTTATCAGGTCGACGAACTCCTTCCTGACCGCCCTCTTCTCCTCAGGGTCAAAGACCTCGACGAGGCGGCCCCGAAGGGTGACGAATCTGTAGCTGGAGAGGTCGGAAGCGTACCTTTCAACCTCCACCGATACGTGGGGGTCCTCCCGGAAAAACTCGATTTTTTTGCCGTACTTCGTCGAGAGAAAGTACATGAAGCGTCCATCGAAGACGTAGACGAAGGGCGCAACGTAAGGGTACTTATCCCCCTTGAAAGCTATCCTGCATACGTGTTCTTCATTGATCAGCTGGTCGTACTCCCTCTTTTCCATGCTCGGAATCTTCGCAACTTCCAAGACAATCTCCTCATAACAAATTTATGATTGAATCCTATTTAAAGCCACCAGAAAATGGACGAGTCCGGCGACGAACCGGCCGAATCGGAGAAATATAAAAACTGATTTTGCGGATTGGATATCAGAGGTCAATGGCCCGAGATCTTCTCTTTTATGAGGCACCTCAAATCCTCTTCCGCCTCGGGATTGTGCTTCGGCTTGTTGTACATGGTGCACCTCGCGGGCATCGGTATCAATCCTTCGTCTAGAAGGGTGTAGTGGACCTCTTCGATGTTCATCTCGCCCTTGGCGTACTTTTTCAGTATCGCGGACGCCTTGGTCCTCTCTTTCTCTCCGAGGCTCTCAAGCCTCTCCACCAGCTGCTCAATCTGTTCCATCACGGTTAACGCCTCAGTGAAGACCAAGACCGGATTGGATATAGCTATTGCCGATTTGTAGAAATGCTAAAATTAATACGAAAAGGACGGCGTGAAGACCACCCGAAAGACCCCCCCTCTCATGACCCCCAGACCATAAATAAGATCGAAGCGTATCATCGTGGGCATACCGCTCAGCTGAGGAGATCACCATGACCCAAACGCCAAAAATGGCTGTCGGGATTGACGACATCGCAGTTCACGTGCCGAAGCTCTTCATATCGACCCTGGACGAGTTCGCGAGAGCGAGGGGGATCGAGCCTGCGAAGCTCGCCCGGGGCATCGGCGTCGAGAGGATGGCGGTCCCCGACGCCCACGAGGACGCGGCAACGATGGCCGCATCTTCGGCCCTCGAACTGATGCAGAAAAACGATCTTTTGCCCGAAGAGGTCGGCAGGATCTACATAGGGACCGAGTCTGGCGTCGATGAGGCGAAGGCGATCGGGACCTACGTCATTGGGATGCTGGAGCGAGTTTACGGCCCCGGATCGTTCCAGGAGTGCTCGACCGTCGAGTTCAAGTCGGCCTGCATAGCCACGACCCACGCCCTCGAGAACGTCGCGTACTGGCTGAAGGCGGAGGAGGACGAGAACGATTTCGGCGGCTCCGACTGCGGGTCTTGCCAAAGCCGTGGTCATGTTGGAATCGTCATAGCGACGGACGTTGCCAGATACGAGTTGAACTCCCCGGGCGAGTACACCCAGGGTGCAGGCTCCGTCGCCCTCCTGGTCAAGAGAGATCCGAGGCTTTTGGCCCTCGACCCCTCCGTGGGGATCTTCACCAGGGACGAGAACGACTTTTTCAGGCCCATCGGGATGAAGTGCGCGGTGGTGAACGGCAAGTACAGCAACCTATGCTACCTGGCAGCGATGGACGGCGCCTTTTACTCCTACAAGAAGAGGGCTCTTGGCCGGGGGATGATCCGCCTTGATGCCGGAGAATGTACAACTGACCATCTCTCTCACATCATATTCCACATTCCATATCCCCGGATGGCGGAATACGCAGCAGCCTCTATATTCAGGCGGGAGTGGAAGGATCTGCCCAGGTGGCAAGAGGTCGAGGAGGAGATCGGACCGGAGCCGAGGGCTGAGGAGTATGAAGGCCAGAAAGAGTACCTCTCAGCCGAGGGAGATTACAAGAGAAGGTTCTCAAAGTCGTCAAAGTTTTTGGAGGCCTACGGGAAGAAGGTCAAACCCTCGACCCTCATATCGTCATCGGTCGGAAACATCTATACCGGCTCGATATACCTGGGCCTGGCGAGCCTTTTGGAGCAGTCCCTCCTGGCTCCGGGTGAGAGGGTGGGCCTCGGCTCTTACGGGAGCGGCTGCTCTGCGACCTTCTTCTCTGGAACGGTCCAGGCTGGGGTCGAGTCGATGCCCAAGGGAATCCTCCTCAAGAAGCTCGATGAAAGGGTCGAGATCAGCCTCGAAGACTACCGGCTCCTTCACGAAGGCGAGCGGCCCGATAGTGTGATCCGCCCGTCGGGAGAGTTCGGCCTAATCGAGATCGATCAGGACGGATATCGACGCTACGATTTCGTAGGCTGAGGCCGGTGGCAGTAAGCGGCAAAACTCAAATATTTGATATAGGTTGACGACCATCTGAGATCCTGAGGAAGGAATAATGGCCATATCATCCACCTCTTCGGATAGACGCCAGTTGGTCCTTGCCGTCCTGATCGTGATAGCCGGCCTAGCGATCTTCGTCTGGACCATCTTTTCCGGCATCTCTGGGATTGGCGATATTCTAGTCCAGACGACGGCGCCGGGAACGACCGACCTCGACCTTCAAGAAGCTGGCGATTACACCATATTTTACGAGAATCTGAGCGTCATCGACAATCGATTTTACTCGACGGGGGAGACGGTCCCCTCGGGGCTGGAGATTGAGGTGGTGGACACTTCATCAGGCGAAAAGGTGGATCTCCGTGCTCCGGTGGGAAGCTCCACTTACAACATCAACGGCCGTTCGGGCATGTCCATCATGGCCTTCAGCATTGATCATGCCGGCGTCTACAGGATGACGACTCGGTACTCGCCAGGAAGAAAGGGGCCAGAGGTGGTCCTGGCGGTCGGCCACGACTTCATGGGTAAGATGATATCGGTGATGGTGATCTCCTCTGCTGCCTTCTTCGGATCGATCATAATTGCAGCCGCCATTTTGATCTCGGCCCAGAGAAAGAGGGAGAGGGAGGAAGAACGGCTGCGAGAGGAAGAACGCCTCCTCAGGGGTCGGGCGAGCTAAGGTGCTGGTTTCAACTCACTCAATAACCAGCAATGAGTCACCCCGAGATTTTGAGGATAGGAGGTTTTAAGACTTGAATACCCAGGAATCGCCAGCACTCATCCTGGTGGCATATGGAAGCCTCGACCCCGAGGCCAGGAACACCTACAAGAAGATCAGAACCGCCTACAAACGCGAGTATCCGGGGTCGAAGGTCGTGATCGCCTTCACCGCCGATTTCATCAGGCGTAAGCTCGCGCAAGACGAGGGGATCTACTTTCACAACCCATTGACGGCTCTGGCGGAGCTCCACGACGAGGGCCATTCCGATGTGGTCGTCCAGTCGCTCCACGTGGCCCCAGCGTCCGAGTTTCACCAGGTAGCAGGCCTCATCTCGTCCCTCAAGGGAGTTAGAGGAAAGTTCGGATTTCGCAATCTTGAGATGGGTTTGCCGCTTCTCGCATCCGGCCGGGATTTTGGTGCGGTATCAAAAGCCCTGGTCCCGGAGTTCGACAGGGTCACCATCGATGGCGAGACCAAACACAGTCTTCGAGACCCATATGAGACAGCCATCGTCCTGATGGGTCACGGGACCGAACATCCCGCAGACTCCGTCTACACCAGGATGGCGAAAGTCCTGGAAATCGACCACAAGAACGTCTTTTTGGGGACCATCGACGGTTTTCCGGGGCTGGATGAGGCTCTTCTGGGTGTGAGAGGGGCGGGCGTTGCCAAAGTGAGGCTAATACCATTTCTGGTGGTGGCCGGAGGCCACGCCCTGAACGAGATGGCCGGAAACGGCCCAGCCTCCTGGAAGAACGCCTTTGAAAAAGCTGGCTTCGAGGTCGAGCTCCACCTCCGGGGGATGGGCGAAAACCCCCAGATGGTGGATGTCTTCATAGAGCACACCAGAAAGGCCATCAAGAGATTCCGACAGGCCGAATGATAACTCAAGGAGACGGCTTTGCCCTTGCGATCATGGACGACCTCTTCTGACGGCATACCGACGAGCTTTGCGGTCTTTGCGCCCAATTGCGTCACAAGACCGCGCAAGAACGCCCTCATCCTTCCCAACAAGACCCAATTTGCCAGAATAAAATAAAATGCTACCGTAAATCTAATCGTTCATGCTGAACTGATTTTTTTGGAGACCTCGCAGCCAAATTGTAAACGATTAATCACAAAGTATATCTCGGCGAGGGTCAATTGCAGAGCCAATGTGTACTGGTTTTGAGAAAATCGCTATCAGGAATGATGTTGAGGGTTGATAGAGTTGATCCTGAATTTTGGGATGACGCATCTGTCCAGAGACCGAAAGACTTGGAACCATCAGAAGAAAAACTGGAGATCAGGATTAAAGCCATTTTATTTTTCTTGATAATGCGTCAGGTATCGAATCGACGGATACGTTAATGTCGGATCAGATAGAATGAGATTGCAGAGACCCGAACTTGAGATCGGGACAAATGGCAGAAGGATTTGGAGATGGAGCACAAAATAAGAGAGATGGTGCGAGACGCTGACGGGAGCCGCGGAGAGCTGATACCCCTTCTACAGAAAGTCCAGTCCGAGTTCGGCTACATCTCTCAGGAGGCTGTGGAGGCGATAGCCGAGGAGATGAGTCTCTCCGAGAGCCGGATCTACGGCGTTGCCACCTTTTACTCGGAGTTTCGGCTCCAGCGGCCCGGCGAGCACAGGGTAAAGGTCTGTATGGGCACCTCCTGCTACCTCCGGGGTGGAAAGGTCCTGATGGAAAGGACTGTCCAGACTCTGGGCATCAGACCGGGCGAGACGACCCCCGACGGGAAGTTCAGCCTTGAGAGGGTGGCATGCGTCGGCTGCTGCGCGAGATCGCCGGTCGTCGTCGTC
Source organism: Methanothrix harundinacea (assembly GCA_002502785.1). GTDB lineage: Archaea > Halobacteriota > Methanosarcinia > Methanotrichales > Methanotrichaceae > Methanocrinis > Methanocrinis harundinacea_A. Next base: position 17,396 of record DAQG01000095.1, read on the forward strand.
GACGACGAGGTTCACGCCAAGGTGTCCTCCTCGAAGCTAGACAGGATCGTGAAAAACCTGGGTGGTGAGTCATGAAGCGGATCGACGGCCCCGAGGACCTGAAGGCGGCGAGCGAGGGGGCGAAAGCTGCCTGGAACGAGCTGATCTACGGCGATCAGCCTCTGGTATGCATAGGCAGGGCCTCTTGCGGCGTATCCGCCAAGGCCTGCGTCACCCAAAGATCCATCCAGGAAGAGCTGGCCGACCGGGGCGCGAAACCCGTCGTCATGAAGGCGGGCTGTCTTGGCTTCTGCTATGCCGAGTCCCTAGTCTACCTCAAAAAGCCGGGAGGGCCTCTAATCTGCTACAAAAGGGTCACCCCAGAAGCGGGTCCAGACCTCGCAGATAGGGTCTTTTTCAAGGACGACCTTTGCCCCGAGCAGGCCCTGGGGACGATGGCCGGCGAGAGCAAAGAGGTCCCTCCGATCTGGAGCCATCCAATGCTCAAGCCTCAGGTGAGGATCGCCCTTCGAAACTGTGGCATCATCGATCCTGGGGCGATCGACCACTACATCGCCCGCGGCGGCTACAACGCCCTGGCAAAAGCCCTCGACTCAAAGCCCGAGGAGGTGATCGAGGAGGTGAAAAGGTCCGGCCTCCGGGGACGGGGCGGAGCAGGTTTTCCGACGGGGCTCAAGTGGGAGTTTTGCAGGAGATCACCGGGCGAAGAGAAGTACCTGATCTGCAACGCCGACGAGGGCGATCCCGGCGCCTTCATGGACCGGGCAATCCTGGAGGGAGACCCCCACTCGGTTATCGAGGGCATGCTGATCGCTGCCTGGGCCCTGGGAGCCACTCATGGTTACATCTACTGCCGGGCTGAGTACCCTCTGGCCCTCGAGAGGATCGACGTCGCCCTAGCTCAGACCCGAGAGATGGGGCTCCTTGGCCGAAACGTCCTCGGGACTGGATTCGACTTCGACATTGAGGTGAAAGAGGGGGCGGGGGCCTTCGTCTGTGGCGAGGAGACGGCCCTCATGGCCTCCATCGAGGGTAGACGGGGGATGCCGAGGGCAAGGCCGCCCTACCCCGCCAATGCTGGCCTCTGGAAGATGCCCACCAACATCAACAACGTCGAAACCCTGGCGGACCTTGCGCCGATCATCGAAAACGGCGGCCAGTGGTACGCCTCCTTCGGAACCGAGAAGAGCAGGGGCACCAAGACCCTGGCCTTGGCGGGCGCCGTCAGGAGGACGGGGCTTGTGGAGGTGCCGATGGGGATGACCCTTAGTAAAGTGGTCTTCGATATCGGCGGAGGCATGTCGGGGGAGCGTCCCTGCAAAGGCGTCCTCACCGGAGGGCCATCTGGCGGCTGCATCCCAGCATCGCTCCTCGACGTCACCGTCGACTACGAGTCTTTGACCGCGGCGGGCTCCATCGTCGGGTCGGGGAGCATGATCGTGATCGACGAGGGGACGTGTATCGTCGACCTCGCCCGGTTCTTCTTGTCCTTCACCCAAAGGGAATCCTGCGGAAAGTGCACCCCCTGCAGGATCGGGACAAAAATGATGCTCGACATCCTGGAGGGGACGACCAGGGGCGAGACCTCGATGAAAGATCTCGATCGGTTGGAGAGGCTGGCGGGGATCGTGAAGGACGGGTCTCTCTGCGGCCTTGGAGCCACGGCACCAAATCCTGTCCTGACCACCCTTCGATACTTCAGAAACGAGTACGAGGAACACATCAAAGATCAAAGTTGCCGGGCCCTCGTCTGCAACAACCTCGTCACCTTCGATATCGATCCAGATCGATGCTCCGGCTGCGGGATCTGCGCCAAGAACTGTCCCGTCGAGGCGATATCGGGCGAATCAAAGAAGCCGCACGAGGTCGACCAAGAGAGTTGCATTCGGTGCGGCCTCTGCCTCGCCCTCTGTCCCGAAAAGTTCAGGGCCGTCATCAAGAGACCCGGCGGAGGATCGAGGGTCGAAAGGGTCCGCGCGTTGGAGGCGAGATGATGGAAAAGATCAGGCTCCAGGTGGACGGGGTCGACCTGGAGGTGGAGCCGGGGACCACCGTCAAGGAGGCGGCGGAGATGGCGGGGGTTAAGATTCCAGCCCTGTGCAGCCATCCGAAGCTCGCGCCCTACGGAGCATGCAGGCTCTGCCTCGTCAAGATCGATGGTATGAGAGGCTACCCATCCTCCTGCACCACTCCGGCGGCCGAGGGTATGAAGGTCACTACCCTCGACCCGGAGCTTCAGGAGCTGAGGCGCGGGATCCTCGAGATGCTCCTGTCGGATCACCCGAACGTCTGCATATCCTGCGAGAGGGAGGGCGACTGCGACGAGATCAGAGCCGCCCTTAGGAAGGCCCCCCAGCCGACGGGGTGCAGGTACTGTCCCAAGGACGGAAGGTGTGAGCTTCAGGAGGCCGTCGACCTCATTGGCGTCGATAAAGATATGATCCTCCCCTTCGAGCCGGAGAAGCCCGACTTTAAAAGCCCCTTTTTCGACCGCGACCCGAACCTCTGCATCCTCTGCGGAAGGTGCGTTCGGATCTGTGACGAGATCAGGGGCGTTGGAGCCCTATCCTTCGTCGATAGGGGCAGGAACTCGATGGTGGCGACGGCCTTCAACAAACCTCTCGAAGAGCTCGGCTGCAGGTTCTGCGGGGCCTGTGTCGACGCTTGCCCCACGGGGTCTCTCATCGAGAGGGCAAATAAGTGGGCCGGACCTCCTGAAAGGATCGTGACCACCACATGTCCCTACTGCAGCATGGGGTGTGAGATTGGGCTTGGGGAGAGGGAGGACGAGCTATTGAGGGTGAGGCCCGCCGAGGGGTCCCAGCTCTGCGTCAGGGGCAGATTCGGCCTCGACTTTGTGAGCGACCCCCGCCGGTTGAATCGACCCCAGGTCAGAAAAGGCGGAAAGCTCGTAGAGAAGAGCTGGGACGAGGCCCTCGATATCGCGGCGGACCGTCTCAAGGATTTCAGAGGCCGAAAGTTTGCACTCGTCGCATCGCCGAGCTGCACTAACGAGACCCTGTACCTTCTCAAGCGGTTCGCAGAGGAGGTGATGGACTCCGAGAACGTTCTGGTCTTCGACCCTGCCGTCCCGGCGCCCTCCTGGGCAGAGGACGTCTCCCTGGAGGATGTCAGAGCTGCAAGGTCGATTCTCGTGGTGGGCGATCCCGGCGAGACTCATCCCGCCCTGGAGCTCGCCGTCAGGTCGGCGGTGAAGGGGGGCGCAGACCTCCTCGTCATTAGCCCCTTCTTCTCTTCCCTCGCCTCTAAATCGGCATTTTGGATCAGGCCCAAGCCGGGGACCGAGAGCATCGTTCTGACGGGGCTGGCGAGGCCGGTCATCGAAAGAGGGCTTCAGAAGGAATCGGCAGATCGAGCGGAAAACCTCAGCACTTTCATCGCTCAAATCAGAGAGATCGATCTCGACGAGGCCGCGAAGATCTCAGGCGTATCGAAAGAGGAGATGGTGAAGGCGGACGAGGTTTTGGCCGAGAATGAACCGATCATCCTGGTCGCGGGCCTGTCCCAGGAGACTATGGACGCCGCATCAAACCTCTCTCTCCTTCTTGGCCGGAGGATTATTGCGCCGGGGGTTCACGCCAACTCCAGGGGAGCCTCCGACCTTCTGCCTGTGGCGGGAGACGTTCAAGACCTGATGCGGGCGGGGGAGGTTGAGGCCGCCTACATCGTGGGCGCGAAGATCCCCGAGGAGCTTTTGTCGAGTCTCAAGTTTCTGGTGGTACAGGACCTCTTCCTGGAGGGGTTCGAGGACGAGGCCGACGTCGTACTTCCTGCGGCGAGCTTCGCCGAGTCGGACGGCTGCTTCACAAGTTTCGATGGGAGACGCCGCCAGCTGATGAGGGCGGTTTCGGCCCGGGGCGGATCAAAGCCCGACTGGAGGATCGTAGCGGAATTGGCCAAGAAGATGGGCGGCGAGAATTTCGATTATGAGAGGGCTGAGGAGGTCGGGGCGGAGATCGACCGGCACCTCGGTGATCGGAAACGTCCGGAGCCGCGATTCGTTTTGCCCTGCCTTTCAGAGCCGACGAGAGCTGACGATGACCGACCCCTCTTGCTGGTGGCAAGGCCATGGCTCTATCATTTTGGAACCGGCATCAGGACCGGAAAGGTGCCGGACCTTCGCCGCCTGACGAAGGATGAGGTCGTCGAGATGAATCCTGCGGACCTCTCGGCTCTGGGCGTCCTTTCGGGAGAGAAAGTCGTCTTGGATTCGGACAGGGGCAGAATCGTCGTGACGGTGAAGGCTGATCGGCGAGTTCCGGCGGGGACCGTCCATGCCCGCGCGACAGCGGGCATGGATGCTCTTCTGCCAGAGGTTTTTCCTGGCCAGATCAGAACCTGTGCTGTGAGGGTGGTGAGATCGGATGTATGAGATTGTGCACAAAGAGACCCTGTCGCCGGGGTTCAAGCTGATAGAGGTCTTCGCCCCAAAGGTGGCGGCGAAGATCCGGCCCGGCCAGTTCGTGATCCTGAGGGCGGACGAGAAGGGCGAACGCATACCCCTGAGTGTCGCCGACTGGGACTCAAAAAGGGGCACCTTGACCCTCGTCTTCCAGGAGCTGGGCCTCTCCACGAGAAAGCTCGGCCTCCTGAAGGTGGGGGAGAGTCTCGCAAACGTCACGGGACCGCTGGGGAGGGCGGCCGACGTGAAGAAGATCGGAACCGTCGTCTGCGTCGGCGGATGCTTCGGGATCGGCCCGGCTTACGCTCTGGCGAGAGCCCTGAAGGAGGCGGGAAACAGGGTGATCTACATCGTCGAGGCCCGCAGGGGCGACTTCCACTTCTGGCTCGACCGTCTGAAAGAAGTCTCCGACCGCCTCATAATAACCTCCGGCGACGGGTGCAGAGGCTGCGACCAATGGGCGACCGGCCCCCTGAAGGAGATGATCGAGACCGAGAAGGTCGATCGGGTTTACCTCATCGGCTGCACCTTCATGATGATGACCTGCTCCCGGGCCGCAGAGCCCTACGGTGTTGAGACGAGGGTGAGCTTGATGCCGATTATGATTGACGGGACCGGGATGTGCGGGGCCTGCCGGGTCGCTGTGGGCGGCGAAAGGAAGCTCGCCTGCGTCGACGGTCCCGAGTTCGACGGAAGGGAGGTAGACTGGACCGAGCTGATCGAGAGGGCCCGAAGCTACCTGAAGGAAGAGGAGAAGTCCATGAACGTCTGGGAGCGGGAGAACTGGCACAGGCTGATGGTGGAAGGTCCAGGAAAGGACGGCAGGGCGAAATCTGCCCGGTGACAGTTCCGGCGGCGGCCACAAATTCAGCGCTCGGAGGACTCTTTCCACCCCACCCAGCCCTCCCTATAGAGGAAGGCGACGATCAAAAGGCCTACGATAGGGTCGGCCTGCCAGAGACCGAATAGGTAGTTTGCTCCAAGCCCCACCAGCAGGGCCACCGATAGGAGGGAGCAGGCGAGGGTCTCCTTCGAGTCGGCGATGAGGGCCCGGCTTTTGATTGCAACTCCCAGGTCGTACTTTTTGCGGGCGAGGATCGGCATTATCGTCATCGAGATGAGGGCTATCGCGATCCCCGGGACCGACGGGTCGGGCACCTCTTTCCAGATGAGCTTGCCCACCGACTCGATGAGGATGTACGATCCGAGAAGAAAGAAGGTGACGGCGACGAATCTCTCGGCCTTCCTCTCGATCTCCTCCTCTTCCTCCTCTGTGCCCGTCCGGTGCTTTTTGAGCCGCCATATCAGAATCAGGCCCGAGAGGGACTCGACGATGCTGTCAAGCCCAAAGCCGATGAGGGCGATGCTCCCGGCCATGCTTCCAAAGATGATGGAGGCCGCGGCCTCGGCGATGTTGTATGCGACCGTGAAATACTCTAGCCGGAGAGCTTTCCTGTATGGCTCGTCTGGAGCGTCAGTCTCGATCGCGTCTCTCGCCTCCATTCCATATCCTCCCTATCCATCGAATCTGGCTGAGGTTTTTGGGTCTTGGACTATTTAGATACCCACCTTCAGCCCTTGGCCGAGATCGATGGTGACGATCCTGTGCCCCCCCAAAGCCGTTCTCTGGCATCAGCCCCAAATACCATCCCGACGAAATAATCTCCCAATGTCGCCCCAAGAGAGCGCTCTCGTCCTGGTCATCTACCTCGCCTGCTTTGCGGCCATCCACAGCCTCATGGCGAGCCTCCCCTTCAAGAGAAAGGCCCAGAAGATCCTCGGACACCGGACAAGCCAGTGGTACCCCGTCATCTTCTCACTCACGGCCTTCGTGACGGTCCTGCCGCTGGTGTACCTCGTCTACCTCTTCCCCGGAAAAGTTCTATACGTCATTCCAGCGCCCTGGCGGTGGGCGATGGTAGCGGGACAGGTCCTGGCGGGCCTTCTCTCCATCAGGGCCTTCACCGACGCGCCCCATCGGTTCAAGGTGCCGCTCCAGCTCGCAGGGTCCCGGGCATCCGAGGCGGAATCGCTGAAACCGCGCGGGATCTACTGCTGGATGAGAGATCCGTTCTTTCTATCGGGCTTTCTCCTCATCTGGCTGACCCCCTTCATGACGACGAACATCCTGATCCTGTACGTCATGGTCACCGTCTACCTATACCTGGGCTCCATCCACTGGGAGAAAAGGCTCTTCGCCCAGTTCGGAGACGAGTACCGTGAATATCAGATGAAAGTTCCGAGGATGGTACCCTGGCGGGGAAGAACCTGCCCCGGTGAGTGAAGCCGAAAGAAGAGGAAGAAGACAAATACGAACCGGATCGGAAAGGTGCTCGGCATGTTCTCGAACTCGACCCTCATCCTGGCCCTCTATCTCGCCTGTTTTGCGAGCCTGCACAGCCTTCTGGCGGGCACCTGGGCCAAACGCCGGGCCCAGCGGGCCTTCGGCCGAAGAGCGACGCGCTGGTACCGGCTCGTCTACTCGATCCTGGCGGTCGTCACCCTCTCTCCGCTGATATACCTCTTCTACCGGTTTCCGGGCGAGGTCATCTACCTCATCCCCTCACCCTGGCGATGGATCATGATCTTCGGGCAGATCCTCGCCGCTCTCGCCCTGGGGAAGACCGTCCTGGAGGCCGGAGCCTTCCGGTTTCTGGGTATCAGGCCTGACGACAGCGAGGGCGGTTTGATCGTCCGGGGCGCCTACTGCAGGGTGAGAAACCCGCTCTTTCTCTTCGCCCTGATATTCCTCTGGCTTTCCCCCGTCATGACCGATAACCTCCTGGTTCTCTACCTCCTCGCCACAGTCTACTTCTATCTGGGATCGATCCACGAGGAGCGGATGCTGGCCGAGAAGTTCGGCGACGACTACCGCGACTACCAGAGGCAGGTGCCCAGGATCGTCCCCCGCCTCCGCTGCCGCTACCCTGAGACAAAGGTCGAAGCCCGACGAAGGGGCGGCCCTTAGTCCCGACGGCCAGCGGCCGACAGAAGGTAGCCGTCACCGGACGTAGGTGGCGACAGCCTCCCCTGACTGAAGGACGCGCCCCTCCATCACCGCCTCAAGGTCGGACCTTCCGGAACCAGGCGACAGGTCGAGCCTCGCATCCAGAGCCCGAACCCTCAGGACGTATCTGTGAGCTGGCCCCGGCGGCGGGCAGGGCCCGCGGTACCCGATCAGCCCGAAGCCGTTCGTCCCCTGGACCGCCCCCACCGGGTCCGAGACCTCGCCCTCCGGCGGTATGCCTTCAGGGATGGCATCAGACGGCTCCAGGTTCCAGATCAGCCAGTGGACGAAAGTCCCCCGGGGAGCGTCCGGGTCCTCCAGGATCATGGCCATCGATACGACGGACTCGTCCAGCCCCTCGATTTCGACCGGAGGCGAGAGGTTCTCGCCCTCACAGGTATACCTCTCGGGGAAGAAATCAAAGCCCAATTTTACATCCAGAACTTCTGAACTGTCCAAATCTTCCATCCTATTATCTTCGCCATCTTCCGCGCACCCTGCCAGGGCGATCAATGCCAGCATCGCCAACGCGATTAAGATCGTCCCAAAGGTCCTCATTCCTACACCACCTCAAAATCGATGCTCACCGAGGTGCTCATCGATCTTACGACCGGCACCTTATCGGCGACGTCTGCGAACATCTCCAGGAGGGTATCGGGGTCCCCGTCAGCGCTCAGGCGGACCTTTATCTCAATTCTTGTCACCTCCCGGCCGTCCCCCACCCACTCCAAAACGCCGACCGCCTCCGACCTGTAAGACCGGAGGACGACGTCGTACTTCTTCGCCCTAGCGAGGGTGGTGGTGAGGACGCAGGCGTTGGCGGCGGAGACGAAGATGTCTTCTGGCGATGGGAAACCCTCGACGCCGCCGAACTCCGCGGGCAGGGCGAACTCGATCCTGTGACCGGTGGGAAAGGCGATCTCGCCCTTTGCCCCCTCAGTCCACGTCACATGATTTGAAAAGGAGATATCTTTGGTCATCAGCCCAGGTTTGGAACTTCTTGGTAATTATCACTTTCCAGCAATTTTCTGGCTGGGGGTCAACGATGAGAATGGTCCGGCAGACCGTCATGGTGGTGGTTCTCCACCCTATGATAAGCTTCTCCGGGAGCCCGAGGAGGGTCGACATGGACCGTAGCGTCCGAGAGGTACGGGAGGCTGTGGAGGAGCTGATGGCTGACCTCCTTTGCTATATCGTGACCCCTCTCAACGGATAGGTCGGGATCGACGATCACGTTGATCTCGGCATGAAGCCGATGGCCAAGCCACCTCACCTTGACCCCCGCCACCTCCTCGACACCAGGAGCGCGGGCCGCAGCATCCCTCACCTCGTCCACGACCTCGCGGTCGACGCCGTCGATCAGCCTCGTCAAGACCACCCTGCCCGACTTCCAGCCGATCTGAAGGATGGCGACGGTGATCAATAGCCCCACCAGAGGGTCTGCCCTGGGGTAGCCCGCCCAGACGCCAACCGCGCCGAGGAGGACGGCCAGGCTCGTCAGGCCGTCGGCCCGCGCGTGGTAGCCGTCGGCCACCAGAGCTGCGCTTCCTATCTCCCGACCAATCCTCATCCGGAAGACCGCCACCGCCTCGTTTCCGAGAAATCCGATCAGGGAGGCGAGAGCCACCGCCCATAGGAAGCCGACGGAGCGGGGCTGAAAGAGCCTCATCACCGACTCGTAACCCGTGAAGACGGCGCTGGCGACGATCACCAGGACTACGACGAGGCCCGCCAGGTCCTCGGCCCGGCCGTAGCCGTAGGTGAACCGGTCGGTGACAGGACGCTGGCCGAGCCTGAAGGCGACCCAGAGGGGGACGGCCGTCGCCGCATCTCCGAGGTTGTGGACCGTGTCGGCGAGGAGCGCCATGCTGCCGGACAAGAGGACTATCGCCACCTGGATGAGGGCCGTTGCGAGAAGAGCGATGAAGGATATTTTGACGGCCCAGATCCCCCTCTCGGCCACCAGAAGGGCCGGGTCGGCTTGACTGTGGGCGTGGTGGTGGAGGTGTTTGAGGCCGTGATCGTGCCCGCCCTCAGAACCATGGGGATCGTTCTTGCAGATCATGGAGCTATCGCCACAAGGTTCGACTTCCGTCAATTTAAATCTGCGGCCCGTCCCGGATCGGGAAACGGAGATCCGGGATAAAGCATATTGAAGGTCAAAGCCTCGCAATTCGCCCTTTAGAAAGCCTTTTCAGCCCCTTCGCGTCTTTCGAGCTTTTCGAGGTCGGACTTCTGGACCGCCGCAAAGGCGATGGCAGAGATGAGGACGAAGCCGATGAGGATCGGGCCCGTGCCGAGGGCGCTGGGCGCTGGCCCGTGACACTACGTCAAAAGCTTTTTTACAGATTATAACGGATACGTCCCCCTGGAGACAAAACCCATGAAGACGATTCCGGCCTTGATCTTGTTAGCGCTTATGTTGGCGGCTGGTATAACGGGTGAATCAGGAGGCGCGCCACATCCTCGCGAGGTGGTCCAGGCGAGCGAGATTTTGGCCAAGATCGGGAGGGGTGAGCCGGTCTCCTACGACAACCTGATCGTCGAGGGCGACCTGAACCTGAGCGAGATCGGCCTGGACGCTGTTTCTGAGCTGATGCCGGGTTTGGGGACCGGGTTGGCAACAGGGACGGGGTCCGAGATCGATTATCCAAAGCTGCCGGAAGGGGCGAAGCTGATCGCCTCCCCGATAAGCATCACCAACTCCGAGATCCGGGGGAACGTCTACTTCGAGAACATCACCTTCCACAATTCAGTGAACTTTGCGGGCACCAACATCGCAGGAAACGCCAGCTTCGCGGAGGCTAAATTCGAAAATCATGTTGCCTTTTTGTATACCATGTTCGGCGGCGACGCCAGCTTCAAGGCGGCCAGATTCAACAGCAGCGCCTACTTCTCGGGCGACCAGTTCAGGGGACGAGCAGACTTCGAGGGGGCCCAGTTCGGAAGCCTCGCTGGCTTCAGCTACACAAAATTCGGCGACGACGCCGACTTCAAGGGTGCAAAGTTCAGGGATGAGGCCTGCTTCGGAGGGGCCCTGTTCAGCGACGATGCGGACTTCGGGGGGACCGAGTTCGACGGCTACGCCTACTTCGGGCGTGTCCAGTTCAGCGGAAGGTCCCACCTGGGGGAGGCCCGTTTCACCGACATTGCCAACTTCTACAACGCCCACTTAGGTGACAGGACTTAGCTGAAGAAGAAAAGAAGACTGACATGATATAAAAAATAAATATATATGGTGGATGCAAATAGTCCGATCATGTCTTGGAAGAAAGTCACCGACTATTGGGCGGAGTGGAAGATCGAGGCCGATCGGAGAGGGAATATCGGGCTCTCATTTGGGGACGATAAACGAGTTTTATACGATCTATCCCACGAAAATTTCATCACCATCTTAAACCTGCTCCAGGGGGATAAAACCGTCTGGTTCGATGACGAGGGCGATAGCTTCAAAGCCAGCAGCGAGGAGCCGAAGTAACACCGAGCCAGGAAAGTCTGAAGATTAAATCTCTTTTTTGGGCCGCAGGTGGGAAGACGATCTTTCCTGGCGTAGAGAATGGACGCCTTTTTTGAATCGAACATTCTCGATCTTTCAGATGCTAACTGCCACCCCAAAATCTTCCAAATGATCCCGACAAAGCTTGCAGTACCGCCATTCCTTGAAGTCTGTATCCGATACTGAGTTTGAGAAGTGCATCACACACCGTCGGTCGGGACAGTGTGGAAGGCCGAAGATGTGGCCCAGCTCGTGGACCGCCTCCTTGAGGGCTCTCTCCCTGAAGAGATCCGGGTTTGAGGATAGGCCGTGGAACTCCTGGCGGAGCCTCGTCAGGGATATTATCGCCCGATTCCCGTAGGCGAGGCCGAAGATGAAGTATTACCCCTCTCCAAGATC
>DAQG01000035.1 GCA_002502785.1 Methanothrix harundinacea
TAGATCTTGGAGAGGGGTAATTCGCCTTCTATCTCGTCCAGTACTTCGTGATGATCTTCGCCAACTCGGCTCTGGTGGGAGCTGCCTTGATCAGGCTTCGGGGCGGCGATCCGACTCTGGGGGACGGCTTTGGGATCGCAACAAGCCACCTCGCATCGATCCTGGGCTACGCCGCCATCGCCGCCACCGTCGGAATGATCCTGAATTTCTTGTCCCGGGGCGGGGGGTCCGAGGGAAAAGGAAATCCCCTCGCCCTGATCGGCGTTCTCGCCTCCTCTCTCGTGGGGATGGCCTGGAGCCTGGCAACTTTTTTGGCGGTTCCGGTCCTGGTCACCGAAGATCTGGGACCCGTGGAGGCGATCAAGCGAAGCTCCATGCTCCTAAAAAAGACCTGGGGGGAGCAGGTGGTGGGAGGTCTCAGCATCGGTCTCGTCTTCGGCCTCCTGGCGATCTTTGCCATCATCCTGGGAGCTTTTGCCTTCGTCTTTGTCTCCGGTACGTCGCCATCAGCCACCATCGCCATCGTCGTCCTTCTTGTTCTGGTCCTCCTGGGCATCGGGCTCATAAGCTCGACATTGAGCGGGATCTTCTCGGCTGCGGTCTACGATTACGCCGTGGGCGGGAACGCGGGGGAGTTCTTCCGAGAGGACCTGATCAAAAGTGCTTTCAGGTCGAGGGGTCGGATCTGAGGGTTCAGCCCTCGATCCTCTCCTTCAGCCTCTTCGCTTCCCTCGATGCATCCTTTTTGCCGAGGACCCGCGCCATCTCCTCGATCGCCTCCAGGTGGCGGACGATCTGGTCTAGATAATTAATCAGATCGCCGGTGTAGGCGTATATCCCGTAATAGTCGGTGAACTCCTGGATGATCCGGTTCGGGCTCGCCCCATCGGCCCTAAGCTCCAGGATTTTGAGGGAGGCCTTCCTTTCGGGGCAGCCGCAATAGGGGGTGTCTTTGCAGCCGCATCGCGTGAAGTCCTTAGCAAAGTTCATCAATTCTTCTCTCACTTTCGGGTCGAGCTTGGTCAGGTCCTCGCTGGAGAGGAGATCCATCACCGAGCCGTGCAGCGCCCTCTGAGACACCTGCATCCGAAGCTTAACCGAGATCCGGTCCGCCGCCTTGAGGTACAGGTCCTCAAACCTCTCCAAGTCGACGGCCACCTCCAGAGGCGTCTTGTCCTCGGCGAGCCCCTTTCTGATCACCAACACCTGTTCCGGGGCGAGGAAGTGGGCTGCCGCCGCCTTTCCGAGCCAGGTGGGATCGATCCCCCTCACGAGATTTGCGTCTGCAAGGGCCCTGAGGCTCGAGTTCAAATCGTCGAGGCCGATTGTCAGTTTGTGGAGACGGATCAGGTCCTCCTTCGACCTAGCCACCACGGAGTTGGCCAAAACCTCTTCCTGCTGCTCTTCCTCCTCGTACTCGGGCAGAACGTCCTCCATCGCGCCCCGGAGGAGCCGGAGAGCCACCTCGTCCTCGGACTCGCCCTTCCCGCCCTGGTACTTTTTTCCGGGCTCGGGGAGGAGGTAGACGATCCCCCTCTCGTGATAGCCGGGCCTACCCGCCCTCCCCAGCATCTGGTTGAACTCGTGGACAGACAGCCACTCGATCCCCATGGCAAGAGAGTCGAAGATCACCTGGGAGGCGGGAAAGTCGACGCCCGCGGCGAGAGCTGCCGTCGTCACCACGGCATCGATCTTGCCTTCGGCGAAGAGGGCTTCCACCTTCCTCCTCTGGTCGTACTGCATCCCTGCGTGGTAGGCGGCCGAGTTTGGTATCGCCTGGGAGAGGTTGTTGCAGTTCTTCCTGGAGTTGGTAAAGATTATCGTCTGGCCCTTGTATCCCGTGGAGGAGGTCTTGGACCCGGCCGCTTTGACCAGCCGTCTCAATAGCCCCCTCTTCTCTTGAAATTCGGTGAAGATCAGATAGCGCTCGATGGGCACCGGTCTAATCTGGTAATCGACGAGGTCGGAGCCAAGCTGCTTTGCAAGGGTGGCGGGATTTCCCACGGTGGCCGAGAGGTAGATGAACTGGGCACCGGGAAAGGTGAACCTGAGCCTTGCGATAAGGCCCGAGAGCCTGTGGCCCCGTTCGGACTCTTCGAGCATGTGGACCTCGTCGATCACCACGGTCCCGACCTTCCCCAGGTCCCTTCCGGTCCTGAGGACCTGGTCAGCCCCCTCGTAGGTTCCGACGATGATCTCGGAGTTCAGATCCTGTCTCAACCTCTTTCCCTTGCCGAGCTTGATCCTGCTGACCCCCACCCTGATGGAGGTTTTTGCTCCCAGATCCCTGTAGACGGAGAGCTGGTCGTACTTCTGGTTGGCGAGGGCCACCAGAGGCACGAGAAAGAGGAACTTGCCCCTCCCTTCCAGGAAGTTTTTGATCCCGGCCATCTCCCCCACGAGGCTCTTTCCGGTGGCGGTGGCCGAGACCACCAGGAGGTTCTTCCCCTTCAACAGCCCACCCCGTACGGCCTTGGCCTGGACCGGAAGGAGCGTCTTCGTCCGGCTCTCCAAAAGTTTCTTGAACTCGGACGGGAGGTCGAGAGCCTCGACTGGCATCGGGTCCTCGTCCTTTTCGGCCGGGATCTCGTCGAACTTTGTCAGGTCCGAGTCGAGCCTCTCAAGGCTCAGGAGGGCAAGAACGTCGTCCAGGTTCCTTCTTTTGAGAAGGATCCTCGCCATGTGGAGCTTTGCCGCTCGGCCCAGATGCCTGAACTCGGCCTCCCTCTTCAGCTCCTCCAGGGCGCACCGTTCGCAGATCAGGTCGCCCTTGTACCGGACGGCCCTCTTGTCCAGGGGTGTGAACTTCTTCTTCTCGGAGAGGCAGTGCTGACAGATCAAGACCTTCCGGTAAGGTAGCTGATACCCTTCGAGAAACGCTAAGAACTGACCCTCCATGTCGGGGTCGCCCCTGGCGATGTATATGGCGCTGGCCTTTCGCAGGAGCCTGACCAGGTCTTCGGGCTGGAGGTACTTTTCGTCTCCGTCTTTGCTGACGAGAAACTTTTTGGGCCTTGGACCTTTGGGCGTCTCCTGGAGGCGTAGATACCCTTCGAAGAGCGTTTCCGCCCCCCGGAGGGGAAGGATGAGAACTCGGGCCTTTTCGGCCCTGGCCAGAACCGCAATCGTCATCTCGACCAGATCAGGACGACGTGAGGTCGACAAGCTCGTACTCCAGCCCCTCGGCCTCGAGCCTTCCCATGAGGTTTGGCACCTGCTCGTCGACGCACACGATCACAGAAGATACGCCGTGAAAAGCCGACTCCACCGCCGACTCCTTCGCCCCGAAGAAGACGTCCGGCTCCCGACCGACCTTTCTCAGGGCGACGAGAGACTCTATCCCCAAAGCTCCCACCATCTTCCCACGGGCGATGGTCCTGGAGAGGGCTTCGAGGTCCACCTTCCTGGATCCCCCCATCTGGACCCTCGGAACTTTGCAGACGGTGATCGTCCCCTCTTTGAGGCTGATGAGCCCTTTGAGGTTGGATACGCCCACGTCCTCTCCGGTCCGGGCATCGGCGATGGTGACCCCGGTCGCCCCTCCACCTTCTTTTCGGCTGGCATAAAGGAGCCCAGCTCTCATCTCCAAAGATATGGTCTCCCCCTCTTCGAGGTCCTCGTCGGCGATGGCGCCCCAGACCGAGACGTGGCTTATGATCTCCTCCATCACGAACCTGGCGTACCGTTTCAGCTCGGCGGCGCTCTCCAGAAGCCACTCCACGCCCTCTTTTGTAATCCGGTATCTCATCCTACCGTCGGATATCACAAGCCCGTCGGCCACCAGGTCCTTGATGTACTCGGAGATCGCCTGGGGAGTGACGCCGAGCCTTTCGGCCACCTCTTTCTGCCGGACGTTCGGCTGATTGGCGGCTATCTCCACCAGGATCTGAAACCTCGAGCTGTCTCTCTTGCTCTGTAAAACGTCGACCATGTTTAACCCTCTTCTTTGGAGAGCTCGATCCGTTGTCCCCTGACTGCAAGCCTCTCCGCTCGTTTGGCAGCGCCTCTTATGAAGGCCTGACTGAGATTGAGCTCTCGAGAGAGGTTGTTGAGCGAAGTGTTGCCTTTGGCGACGACCTCTTCGATCTTCTCGGTACTCTCCCGGAGTTCATCTTCTGACATCGCAGTCAGGTATATCAGCTCGCTAAGATCTTCCAGCGAACAGACGAAGTTGGCCTGAATCCGGGAATAGCTGGAGTGATACTCTTTCTTTGGGGTTTCACCGGGTTTTGGCGTCTTCCACTTGGTCTCCGCCAACCCGCTCTTCTTCAGAAGATCGAGGCTCCTATGAACCCCACTTTCGTCGCCCATAAGCTCCGAAAGCTCCGCTTCTGTACGCCAATCCTCGCAGAGCTCTTCAAAGACCCGTTTGTGAACTTCTGAACCGAAAGCCAGGAGCAGAGGAACAAGATCTGAGGGATCATTGATGATCCGAGTTCTCTTTCCCATCGCACAAAACCTCACCCGCCAATTGGCGCTCAAATTTGATAAATCTTTTGAAGAATCCATCGCCGCCGTCGAGGCGAAAAGGAGCCGACATGGGGCTCCCGGAGCAGCCCGAGTTGGTCAGCTTATCACCGTCGAGATACGAGATGGTCGATTCTCCAGTTGTGGGGGGACCGTTGCCCCAGGATGCAGGAGTGGGGCCCCAAAGGTGGTGGGGATCGGGCCCACCATCTTTGGTCTTGGCATCCCCCTTTTTAGGGCTCGCCCTTTTCGCCGGGGTCAGATCAGCCGTATCGTCTCCAGGTTCATGGGTGCCATCGTCGGTATCCTGTGCTTCTTGTAGATGGAGCTGGCAAGATCCAGACAGTTGCTCTCGTCGCCGTGGTTTGTGATCACTCTCGAAGGCTTGGGGTAGACCCGTCTCACGTAATCCATCAGCTGGTTTCGGTCGGAGTGTCCCGAGAAGCCGTCGACGGTGACCACCTCCAGGTTGATCTTGACGGTTTGGGTCTTCCCTTCAGAGGAGAGAGGTATCTCGTTCCAGCCCTTCTGGATCCGGCGGCCGAGGGTTCCTTCTGCCTGGTATCCCACGATCACCAGGGTGTTTCGCTCGTCGGGCCCCAGGCCCTTCAGGTATTCCAGGATCGGGCCGCCGTTCAGCATCCCGCTCGTCGCCAGGACCACGCAGGGGTCGCCCTCCATGATGCTGGCCCTCTGTTTGGCGGACTCCACCTGGACGAAGCAGTCCGAGAGGAAGGGGTTGATCCCCTTGTGGAAGATCAAATCCCGGAGTTCGTTGTTCAGGTACTCGGGATAGGTGGTGTGAATGGCCGTAGCCTCGTAGATCATGCCGTCGAGGTAGACGTTGATCTCGTCGAGAGACTTCTTCCTGATCGCCTCCTCGAGGGCTATCATCACCTCTTGGCTTCTTCCCACGGCGAAGGCCGGGATTATGACCTTTCCGCCCCGCTTTATGGTCTCCCGGACCACCTTCTGAAGCCTGTTTTCGGCCTCTTTCCTTGAGGGTTGGGTGCTGTTTGATCCGCCGTAGGTCGCCTCCATCACCAGCGTCTCCAACCTCGGGAAGGAGTGGACGGCGGGGTCAAAGAGCCTGGTCTTCTCGAACTTGAAGTCCCCGGTGAAGGCTACGTTGTAGAGGCCGTCTCCCACGTGGAAGTGGCAGATGGCAGACCCCAGGATGTGGCCCGCGTTGTGCATGGTGAGTTTCGTATCGGGGGCGATGTCGGTCACGTCGCCATAGTTCAGGGTTATGGTGTGCTTTAGAGCCTCCCTGATCATGGCCGACTCGTAGGGCATCCTCTTCCCTTCCCGTCCTGCTATATCGATGTAGTCGAGCTGGAGAAGGACGAAAAGGTCTCTAGTCGGCTGGGTGCAGTATATCGGCCCCTCGTAACCGTACTTGTATAGCATCGGAACCAGGCCCGCATGGTCCAGGTGGGCGTGGGTGAGCACCACAGCGTCGATCTGGTTTAGGGGGTAGACCTCGGGGACGTAGAGGTATGGTGTTGCGCTATCGTCGGACCCCACGTTTACGCCGCAGTCGACGATTATCTTCGACTCGGGGGTCGAGAGAAGCATGCAGCTTCTTCCGACCTCTCGGCACCCTCCAAGGGTCGATATTCTGACCCACTGGTCTTTCGAGGCGACGTCTCTGTGGATCCTTCTCCCGATCGTCTTCAGAATCTCCTTTCGTTCGGCCTGAACGCTTCGGAGGTAGTCTTTGGTGTTGGCGATGGTGGAGGACCTGACCGGCGGCGTCCTCACGACCTTCGGTGTCCAGCCGATAAGCTTTGTGATCTCCCTCAATGTCGCCCCATGCCGTCCGATCACCAGGCCCGGTTTTTCGGCCTCGATCACCACCTCTCCTGTCTCGCCGTCGAAGTAGTAGTTGGTGAGCCCCGCCTCGGGGGGCACAACTTGCTGAATTTTCTTCACCGCGCCCTCGGGGTCGGCTAAAACTTTCAGATCTGGCCTGACCACAACCCTCTTTCTCAAATCTTTTGCAAGGGAACGGATAATCTCTCCATCGTCTGCCAGCCTTCTTGGGTCGTCGGTGTATATTACCAACTCAGGGCCCTCGAATTCGATGCCGGTGACGTTTATGTTAGGAGGCAGTTTACTCTGCACTCTCCGCTTAAGCTCAAGGAGCACTTCCTCAACAGACAACGAAACACATCCAAAAAAAGTTTTTTAATCAGAGGGTTTACCGGATTTTCTCCACAACGGATTCATCTACCACCTCATACTTGTCGCTGGTGATCTTGACCACCTGTATGACGTCGCCAGAAGCCGAATCCCTCTTCATGGCGTTGTGTATGGCCCTCACGCCAAGCTTCGCGCCCTCTTCAATATTCATCTCGGGGTCGTACAGCGCCTCCAGGACGCCGTAGGCTGTGGGGGAGCCTGATCCCGTGGCCACCACCTTCTGCTCCTCGATCTGCCCGCCCAAGGCGTCAAGGGAGAAGAGCTGCGGTCCCTTCTTGTCCATACCGCCCAAAAGCAGCTGTACCATGAAGGGGAAGTATCGCCTCGAAGCGAGGACGTTGGCGAGAAGAGAGGTCGTCCCTCGGACCGTCATCGGCTCGCCCCTCTGCATGTTGTAGAGCCTGGACTCCACCTGGATCATCCTGACGATGGACTGAGCGTCGCCCACCACTCCTGCGGTGGTCAAGCCGACGCGATCGGCGATCTGGTATATCTTCTGTGCAGTGGTGCTGGCGATGAAGTGGCCCATGGTGGCCCGGCTCTCCGAAGCGAGCACGACACCATCTTTGCAGACGATTCCCACCGTAGTTGTGCCTTTAAACACCTCGACCATCTAAATACCTCGAATTAAAATCAGAAAACGGACGGTTTCTCTTCACCCACATCACTATATAAATCTTCCGCGCCTTTCGCATCCCGGAGACGAAGAAGTGCTTGCGGGAGATGCGTTCTTTCTCCTTTTTCTGTTTTTCCCCCTCTCACCATTTTTCTCTTTGTCTCCATCTTTCTCCCGACCCCTTTTTGTCTGGTACAATAATGAGGGCTGAGACCTGCCGGTGAAGGAGATCCACTCGCAGGAACCCCGTTTTCACGACGTTTCTTCCCTCCAGAACGATCCTTAAATATACCATGCCGCCACCACTTCCTGCCAATTCCGCCTTGAACAGATCGTCGAGAGGAGCTGGGCCCCATTGCATCCCTGGATATACAAATACTACATAGATCCCATCATTTACGATTCGGGCTACAACCCGGTGAACACCATCACCTGGGCCTTGATCCTGGGTGGGATGCTTCTTTTGATCCTCAGGCTGTTTCGGAAGCTCGATATAAAGCTTGATGAGCAGTTCGTCATCAGCACCACGCCTTACATACTGGCGGGCTCAAGCCTCCGGGTCGTCGAAGACGCAAACATAGTGGCGGCCCCCCTCAAGTACCTGCTCATAACGCCGTTCATCTATTTCCTGGTGGCCGTGGTGGCGTTGGCATGTCTTGTATTCTGCAGATGGGCTATGAAGGAGCGGTATCTGAACGGCTACTCTCTGATCGGCCTATTGTGGACGGGGATCAACCTTCTGGTCTTAGCCTCGAAAGGAATAGAGAGCCTCTGGACGCCGGCGGCGATATTTTCGATAGGATCGGCCGCAACCCTGGTGGCGTGGGCGGTCGTGTCCCGATTTAAGCTCCGTTTTCTTTTGGACCGTCTCAACCTTCTGATCCTCTATGCTCACATGCTGGACGCCAGCTCCACCTACGTTGGTGTGGACTGGTTCGGCTACCACGAAAAGCACGTCCTTCCCCAGTTTCTGATCGACCTCACCGGGACGGCTCTGGTGATGTTTCCCCTCAAGCTTCTGATTTTGGTGCCGGTTCTGACCCTGATCGATGACGCCCTCAGAGACGACCCCTCTCTAAAAAACCTGACCAAGCTTGCCCTCCTCACCCTGGGCCTAGCTCCGGCTCTGAGAAATTCCATCAGGCTGAGCCTTGGGATCTGAAGGTCTGGAATCTGGAGGGTATGGGGATCTGAAGAAAAAGATGAGGAAAAGGATGAGGAGCTCTTTAGTCCCGGATCTTGCGGGCCTCGAGCTTCTCACCGTGCTTCAGCCTCAGCATGATCTGTTTGGCAAGGTCTGAGGACTTCACCATCCGGATGTCGCCCCTCCGGCCGACGGTGGCGGTGAATACAGGCTCCTTTCCGACGAAGATCTCGACCCTATCGCCGGGCTTTCCGCCCACCCAGATCGCCAGGTGGCGACCGGTGTCCTCGATGTGGGGGCTGAGAGCCTCTTCCCGGCCATCGAAGGTCTGGATGTCGATGTGGATGCCTAGAGACTTCTCGATCTGCTCGATTCTCTTTCCCGATTTTCCTATGACCTTCGCAGCTTCGTTCTCCTGGACCTTTACCACGGCCGAGGAGTCGCTGATCATCTCCACCTCGAAGGGGCCCTTCAGGTGGCTTCTCATCTCCTCTTCGACCTGGCGGGAGGCGAGGTCCCATGAGGCGGGCTTCTTTCCTTCGGGAGTGATCGGCATGATCACGATCTCTTCGCCGTAGGTGTAGAGCTCGTACTCGGCCCGTCCCGTCTCAAAGTCCTTGACGACGATGACGGGTCGGGACAGGTCCGCCTCGATCATGCCCGATGGCACCTTGACCATGAACTCTACGTCCATGACTTTTGATACCTCACCCTTCTCGATGAATACGATGGTGTCGATCACTTGGGGTATCATCCCCAGGTCCACCCTTCCGATCAGCCTTTGGAGAGCATCGATCGGCTTGTTGGCGTGGATCACCCCGATCATCCCGACCCCGGCCATCCTCAGGTCTGCGAAGACCTGGAAGTCATTCGTCTTTCTGACCTCGTCGTAGATGGTGTAGTCTGGCCTCACCAGAAGGAGTATGTCGGCCGAGGCCTCCATGCTACCCTCCAGGGGTCCGTACTGGGTGATCTCCGGCGGGACCTGGAGGTCTCTTGGAGCTTCCAGGGTCTTGACGACGTAGTCGCACTTCTGCAGATACTTGACAACCCCCGCGGCGAAGGTGGACTTGCCGGACCCCGGAGGACCTGCGATCATTATTCCCCTGTGGGCCTCTTTCAGCCTCGCCTTCAGCTCGTCGCTGTGCCTGTAATCCTCCAAGTCGACTCTGGCTACGGGCCTGACCGCCGTTATCTCGAGCCCGTCGGAGAAGGGGGGCCTGGCGATGGCGATCCTCATGGGGCCGAGCTGGACCACGGCGGCACCGATCTTCTCCATCTCGATGTGGGCGTCGGGGTCCGACTTGACCCTCTCGAAGATCTCCCTAACCATCTCTCGAAGGTCTCTCTCGCTCAAGCTCCTGTTACCTATCTTCACCAGGCTGAACTCTCCAACCTTCCCTCTCTTTGCCATGGGAACGGTGCTCTCTTTGAGGTGGACGGATAGGGTGTCGGGGGTGAAGTACTTCTCGAGAGTGATGGGTTTGATCTCACCCCTCTGGGGGCGGACGTACTCGACTTCGATCCCCATCGCTTCGGCCACCCTGGACTGTATCGAGTCGCTGGTGAGGAAGAAGGCCCCGATGTCCAAAGCGACGTCTCGTATCATGGCGTCGATCTCGCCGCCACCTGCGAGCTTGATCTGGTCCAGGTCCGGCCTCACGCCTACGTATTCCAGTTCGATCTTGCCGGACTTTGCCAGCTCCGAGAGGCGTCTCAACTCTTCAAGCCCCTTGATCCCGGTCTCGCGGCCGTGGTTGGCCTGGGCCTCCAGCTCCGCCACCACCGCTTCGGGGACTACAACTCGTTTGCCCAGATACTCGCCGGAGGCCACCTTGGCTGAAACTCTGCCGTCGATCACCACGCTCGTATCAGGCACTATACAATCTACCATTGTAATAAACATCCTTCAGTTAGTTATTTAGTACTTGTGATTGAAACCAAAAACGATATCAGAGATAGGCGATGTCCATCTCTCTCTTTTCGGCTATCCCCTCAAGAACCTCGTCGATTCCCATCTGTCGCCGGATCTGGCGGGCGGCCATCACCACTATGACGGATCGGCCGTACTTGTGAACCGTCTTAATCTTTGTGGTATCCTCGTCAAAGCCAGGATCCAGCCTTCTGAGAATGCAGATCTTGAAGCCACTCTCCACGAAATCGCCGTCGTCTTTGTGGCCGAACTCTATGCAGACCATACTCCTTTCCTGGATTATCCTGTAGTCCACATCGTAGCTGGCAAAGGCGTTTCTGTCGTAGAGCTTCTTGTCGGCGAGGGCTGGCCGAAGATCCTCTTCGACGACCGAGTTCGCCAGTTCCAGCAGCTTTTTTTGAGCCTCTCTGGAGTGCTCCATACACTTGGCTATGGTGAAGAGGTTGAGGTGGGATAGAGGCTGCTTTTTGGCGTGGCAGTAAGCTCGCGGCTCCACGACGCCGAAGTCGCCCTCACCAGGGAAGAAGGACGGAGAGTAATTGTCGCAGCTGCAGCATTTAATCAGGATCAGGGTATCTTTGCTTAGGAAGGGGGCCATGCCTTCTATGAAGGCGAGGATCTCCCCCATTTGAGGGCTCACGCCCTCGGGCAAGCTCTGCTGGGCCGCCTTGACTGCGAAGAGCAGCTCGCCCTGGTTATCCTCCTCTTCCTTGTCGTTCTCCTCTTCCGTATCAGCCTTCATGGGAAACTCTTTCCATTAGGCGTGCGTCCGATATAAAAATGTGGTGATGCACCGCCATCGCCTCCATCTCCGAAAAGGCTATATCCTGTAGCGGCCTCACGCCGATGAGGAGGTCAGCCGGTTGAAGGAGATTCGATTTCACGGCCGGGGTGGCCAGGGAGCTGTTACTGCTGCTGAGTTGATAGCTATTGCGGCTTTTGAAGATAAAAAGTACTCCCAGGCTTTCCCCGCCTTTGGTGTGGAGCGACGAGGCGCTCCAGTCATGGCTTTTGCCCGAATTGCTAACGAGCCGATCCGGGTCAGGAGCCAGATATACGAGCCTGATTACGTCATAGTTCAGGACGTCACCCTGCTGGACGTCGTCGACGTGGCGAGCGGCCTTAAGCCAGAAGGCAAGATAATAATCAACACAGACAGGAATGAGAAAGACCTGAAGCTAAAAACGAAAGCGAAGGTCGTCACCATCGACGCCACCAAGATCGCTCTTGAGAAGTTGGGCAGACCCATCGTAAACACCACGATGCTCGGCGCCTTCTGTGGTGCCACCGGCGAGATCAGCCTTGAGAGCATAAACAAGGCCATTTTGGGCAGGTTCAGCGGAGCTCTCGGGGAGAAGAATCTGAACGCCATAAAGACCGCTTTTGAGGGGGTTTCCCAATGAGCAAATGTGGAGTTAGAATGGTGGTGGAGCCGGGCAGCACCGAGATCACCAAGACCGGTGCCTGGAGAACCTTCGTGCCGGTCTTCGATCACGATAAGTGCATCAAGTGCAGCCTCTGCGAGATCTACTGTCCAGAGAGCTGCATCCACCAGATCGAGGGCAACTTCGTCCCTGATCTCGACTACTGCAAGGGGTGCAGCGTCTGCGCCCACGAGTGTCCTCGGGAAGCGATCACCATGGTCCTGGAGGAATAATAAATGATGAAAGTGGTGGAAGGATCCTATGCGATAGCCGACGCCGTTCGGTGTTGTTCTCCCGACGTCGTCTCGGTCTATCCGATCACGCCCCAGACCCACATCGTGGAGCACCTCTCAGAGTTCGTGGCCGACGGAAAGCTCGACTGCGGGTACATCAACGTCGATTCGGAGTTCTCCTCTCTCTCGTCCCTCATCGGGGCGAGCGCTGCGGGAGCTCGGACCTACACCTCGACCACCAGCCAGGGGCTGGCCCTTATGTTCGAGGTTCTCTACAACGTCTCGGGGATGCGTCTGCCCATCGTCATGACGACGGTGAATAGAGCTCTAAGCGCTCCTCTGAGCATCTGGAACGATCAGCAGGATGCTCTGGGTGCGAGGGACTCGGGCTGGATTCAGATCTACGCCGAGAACGTCCAGGAAGCGATCGATCTCACGCCCCAGCTCTACAAGATATCAGAGGACCCGAAGATCCTCACGCCCTCGATGTCCTGTATGGACGGGTTCATCCTCACCCACGTCTACGAGCCTGTAGAGTTTCTTGACGAGGAGAAGGTCCGGGAGTTTCTGCCGCCCTTCAGGCCAGAGTACGTCCTCGATCCGAAGAACCCCAAGACCTTCGGAGCCTTCACCGATCCCAGCTGGTTTACCGAGTTCAAGTACCTCCAGCACCAGGCGATGCAGAGGTCTCTCGAGAAGATCGAGGAGGTCTCCAAGGAGTTCGAGGAGGTATTCGGCCGGGGCTACGGCGGCCTCATCGACACTTACGCCATGGAGGATGCCGAGATAGTCCTCGTCACCATGGGCTCGATCATAGGGACGATCAAAGAGGCGATCGACGAGCTGAGGTCTGAGGGCGTGAAGGTCGGTCTAGTCAAGATCAGATGCTATCGGCCCTTCCCGGCGGAGGCTCTCAAGAAGGCGTTAAAGGACGCAAACGTCATCGCCGTCATCGAGAAGGACGTCTCCATGGGGTACGAGAGCGCTCTTCTCACGGACCTTAAAGGGGCGTTATACAACAGCTCCATCAGGACGCCGATCATAGGGTTTGCGGTGGGCCTTGGCGGTCGAGATGTGGGGATCAAGCACATAAGATCGATGGTCGAGAAGGCGTCAAAGGTGAAGGATGCCGGTATCGAGTCCGAGTTTGAGATCTTCGAAGTGAAGCCAGAGTGTCTCTAGGAGGATTATCATGCAAGAGAGTTTGTTTGCACCCGGCCACAGGGCCTGCGCAGGATGTGGAATGCCCACGGCCATAAAGCTCGTCCTAGACGCCGCGGGGCCCAACACCATAGTCACCTCGCCCACCGGATGTCTTGAGGTCACGTCGACCCCCTTCCCGGAGAGCTCCTGGAGGGTCCCCTGGATTCACTCCCTCTTCGAGAATGCCGCGGCCGTGGCCTCCGGTGTGGAGGTCGCCCTCAAGAAGTTCAGGAAGACCGATATAAACCTCCTGGTCATAGGCGGTGACGGGAGCACCTTCGACATAGGGATCGGAGCTATCTCGGGGATGTTCGACCGGGGTCACAGGATCACCTACGTCTGTTACGACAACGAGGCCTACATGAACACGGGGGTTCAGAGAAGCGGGTCGACCCCCTTCTGCGCCAAGACCACCACAACGCCGACGGGAAAGCTGAGCCTTGGAAACCCGAGGCCGAAAAAGGACATGCCTGCCATCGCCGTCGCCCACAAGGTGCCTTACGTTGCCACGGCGTCGATCGCCTACCCGGTCGACCTTCGGCGAAAGGTGAAGAGGTCCCTGAAGGCCGATGGTCCGGCCTACATCCAGATCAGCGCCCCCTGCATCACAGGCTGGAGCTTCGAGGCTGGCGACACCATCGAGCAGGCGAGGCTCGCCGTCGAGACGTGTCTGTGGCCTCTATACGAGTACGTTGACGGGGTACTGGTGGGGGCAAAGAAGGTCCGGAGGAAGAGGCCTGTTGAGGACTACCTCAAGACCCAGGGCAGGTATAAGCACCTGTTCAAGGCGGAGGGTGGTGCCGAAGTTCTGGCCCAGATACAGGCGATGGCCGACGCCAACGCCGAGAAGTTCGGCCTTCTCGACTGAGAGGGGTGCTAGGCCCCTCTTATCTCAAACCTTTTTTTGGAGATAGAAAATGTATGTTGGAAGGATCGTAGTCATAGGCAGGACGAAAGGCCGCTCCTGGGTCGGGTATCGGGTATCGTCCCGCTCTTTTCCCAACCGCAGAGGTGTCATCCGGGGCGAGACGGTCCTCGTCTCGCCGAGGGACCCAAAAGATCTCGAGAAGAACCCCTACATCGCCTACAACTGCATTCGACTGGCAGGGAAGGCGGCTGTCGTCGCCAACGGCACTCAGGCCGACATGATCGCAGAGAAGATCGAAGATGGGACGACGCCCCTCGATGCCATCGCCTTCAGCCTTACTGCTTACGGCTACGAGAGGGATGAGCTGGACACCCCCAGGATCGCCGGGGTCGTGATGGGTGGCCGTGGGTGGCTTGGGATCGCAAGGAAAGGTGAGATCAGAGCGAAGGAGTTCGACCTTTCCGAAGATGCGGCCTTTCTGGTCGCCACCTACGAGAAGACGGAGTTTGAGGCGGTGAGGGTCGCAGGGATGAGCGCCGATGAGATCGCAAAGGCAGCCTTCGGCCTGGACCTGGAGCTGCCCGTATGCTCGGCGTCGGCCTTCGAGTCGGACGATGGTTTCACATTGGCGGTATACAACCCCGAGCCTGAATGAAAAATGGAATTGCTGATTTTGAGGAGTGGACGGGATGGAGATAAACGGCGTAGAGATTGAGGATACCTTTGCGGAGGGCTTTCCGATAAAGGTGGCCAGGGTTACGATCACGGCGATCACCGAGCACTGGGCGATGGAGGCTGCGCGGGAGGCGACGGGTTTTGGAACCTCTGTCATAATGTGCCCGGCGGAGGCCGGGATCGAGCGGATCCTGAGCGTGGAGGAGACTCCGGACGGGAGGCCCGGAGTTGACGTTCTGATCTGCAACATGGGCTACAAGAACCTGGAGAATTCGCTGCTTTCAAGGATCGGCCAGTGCATCCTCACGGCCCCCACCACGGCGGCCTTCAACGGGATGCCGAAGGCGGAAAAGCAGTTTGCCATCGGAAAGAAGCTTGAGTACTTCGGGGACGGGTACCAGAAGGGGGCCGAGTGCGACGATCGTAAGCTATGCGCTCTGCCGATAATGTCCGGCGAGTTCCTCGTCGAGGAGAGCTTCGGGGCGGTCGACGGGATCGCTGGCGGCAACTTCTACATCCAGGGCGAGAACCAGACATCCGCCCTCACGGCGGCGGAGGTGGCCGTCGACGCCATAAAGAGGGTTCAAGGGACGATCACGCCCTTCCCAGGCGGGATCGTGGCCAGCGGGTCGAAGGTGGGAAGCCGCTACAAGTTCCTGAAGGCGTCGACGAACGAGAAGGTCTGTCCGACCCTGAAGAAAGAGGGGGTCTGCACCCTTCCCGAGGAGATTAACGCCGGGTACGAGATCGTGATCAACGGCGTCAGCCGGGAGGCGATCGAGGAGGCGATGCGGGTAGGCATTAGGGCTGCCTGCACCGTTCCGGGAGTTCTCCGGATCTCGGCCGGGAACTTCGATGGGAAGCTAGGGCCACACCTTTTCAATCTGCACGAGATCCTGGGGTAGGGGAAAACCCTAGGAAATTATTATTTTATTTTCCGACATCGTCTCAGAGAGACGCATGCAGTTGACATTCCTTATGCAAATTCTACTCGAATAACTTGCACGATTCTGAGATTTCGGACAATGATTCTGTATTTAGCCACTCTATGACATCTTTATATTTCTGCATAAATTTATCCAACTCATTTGATGATATGTATCTGCAAATCTCACATAACGGCTTATGAAATAGTATTGAGAACGCCGGGCGATTCACTTCTGCGAGAACATCTTGTTTTCGTTCATCAGGTGCAACAACGTAAATATTTCCAGAGAAATCCGGTTGTGTTGCAACTAAATCTAACATTCTAAGAATACCCCTCTCCAAGATC
>DAQG01000003.1 GCA_002502785.1 Methanothrix harundinacea
GGTCGTGGACGACTACAACCTCTGATGCTGGGAGCAACCAGGTCAACGTGTGGATAAGGGATGGGAACAATGCGGGAACCGACAGCTACGATTCGTTCAAGGTTGCTGATTTCCTGATTACAGCGCCCAACTTCCCACCGGTTGCAAACGCCCTCGTCCCAGACAAGGCAAGTCCTCAGACCGCAGGGACCACGATTCTGTGGACTGCGAGCGCTACAGATAACGAGAACGACGACATCTACTACAGGTTCTACCTCAAGGGACCGTCGACCGGAAACAACTGGGTCGAGAAGAGGGGCTGGAGCACAACCCCCACGTGGTCATGGACGACTACAACTTCGGATGCTGGAAGCAACCAGGTCAACGTGTGGATCAGGGACGCAAATCACGCTGGAACTGACAGCTACGATTCGTTCAAGGTCGCTGACTTCCTCGTGACAACATCTGCTCCGATTAACCAGCCTCCGACCGCAAACAGTCTCGTTCCGGACAAGGTCAGTCCTCAGGACGCGGGTACATCGATCAAATGGACAGCAGGTGCAACGGATCCCGAAAGCGATATAATCTTCTACAAGTTCTGGCTGAAGGGACCATCGACGAGCAACCAATGGGCTGCGAAGAGGGATTGGAGCACTGATAACACGTGGACATGGGCGACGTCTCCGGCCGATGCCGGAAGTAACCAGGTGAACGTCTGGATTAGGGACGGGAACCACGCTGGACCTGATAGCTACGATTCGTTCAAGGTTGCCGATTTCCTCGTTATGGGACCGAACCTGCCGCCTGTTGCAAACTCCCTCATCCCGGACAAGGCAAGCCCTCAGACCGCAGGGACCACGATTCTGTGGACCGCCAGCGCCACCGATACCGAGAACGACGACATTTATTACAGGTTCTTCCTCAAGGGACCGTCGACCGGAAACAACTGGGTCGAGAAGAGAGGGTGGAGCACAAACCCAACATGGTCTTGGACTACGACGAACTCTGACATTGGAGACAGCCAGGTGAACGTCTGGATTCGGGACGGAGAACATGCTGGGCCCGACAGTTGGGACGATTACAAGGTCGCAGACTTCGTCGTGACCAAAGCAAACCAGCCGCCAGTCTTCAACTCGCTCACCCCGAACAAGGCGAGCCCCCAGAACTTGGGGACGACGGTGAGGTGGACTGCTGACGCGACGGATCCCGATCCAGGCGACGTTGTTTACTACAAGTTCTACCTGAAGGGACCCTCTACCGGCGACGCCTGGCAGGCCGTCCAGGACTGGGGCACAAAGAACTGGTGGGACTGGACGCCCACTCAGAAAGGAGACTACGAGATCAACGTCTGGATAAGGGACGGAAAGCACGCGGGACCCGACAGCTGGGATGCATACAAGATCGTGCCATTCACAGTGAACCCTGTGCCAAACCAGCCCCCGATGGTAACCGCCCTCACCCCTAACAGGCACAGTCCCCAGATCGCCGGCACCACGATAACCTGGACAGCAACAGCGACGGATCCCGACGGGGACCCGATCCTTTACAGGTTCTGGATGAAGGGACCCTCCACGGGGAACGTTTGGAAGGTGGTCAAGGACTGGAGCACCAGCAGGACCTGGACCTGGTCGACGAGCACCGGCGATGTTGGACAGTACGACTTCTGCGTCTACGTGAGGGACGGAAAACACCAGCCAGCAGGGCGCTACGACAGCTGTACAGGATATAAGGGCTATCAGCTGATAGTCATCAGGCCGGTCAACCAGCCTCCTGTGGTCAATGCCCTTTCGCCGAATCGGCCCAGCCCCCAGATGGCCGGAACTAGCATAATGTGGATGGCTT
This sequence comes from Methanothrix harundinacea, assembly GCA_002502785.1. GTDB lineage: Archaea > Halobacteriota > Methanosarcinia > Methanotrichales > Methanotrichaceae > Methanocrinis > Methanocrinis harundinacea_A. Next base: position 1,822 of record DAQG01000003.1, read on the forward strand.
CAGCCTCCGACCCAGAGAGGGACACTCTCTTCTACAAGTTCTGGTTGAAGGGTCCCTCTACAGGAAACGCCTGGACGGTTGTCAGGGACTGGAGCACCAGCAGCACCTGGACATGGTCACCGAGCACTGGTGATGCTGGCCTCTACGACGTCTATGTATACGTCCGGGACGGAAAACACGAGTCAGCGTCCCGTTACGACAGCGCCAAAGGCTACGGAGGGTACCAGCTGACATCGCCCGTGCCGATCAATCAGCCTCCGACGGTGACGGCCCTTTCGCCGAATTGGCCCAGCCCCCAGACGGCAGGAACGAGCGTCGTCTGGACGGCGTCGGCCTCCGACCCAGAGAGGGACACCCTGTTCTACAAGTTCTGGCTGAAAGGGCCCTCTACAGGAAACGCCTGGACTGTTGTCAGAGACTGGAGCACCAGCAGCACCTGGGCATGGTCATCGGGAGCCGGTGATGCTGGCCTCTACGACGTCTACGTCTACATCCGGGACGGAAAGCATGAGTCTGCATCCCGTTACGACAGCGCCAAGGGGTACGGCGGATACCAGCTGACATCGCCCGTGCCGATTAACCGGCCTCCAGTGGTCACGGCCCTTTCACCGAATCGGCCCAGCCCCCAGACGGCCGGATCGACCATCGTCTGGACGGCCACCGCGAACGATCCCGACGGGGACCCGATCCTCTACAGGTTCTGGCTGAAGGGGCCCTCTACAGATAACGCCTGGACGATCATCCAGGATTGGAGCGGCAGCAGCACCTGGTCGTGGTCTTCAGGTCCCGGCGATGCCGGCGAGTACAACCTCTACGTCTACGTCCGGGACGGAAAGCATGAGTCTGCATCCCGTTACGACAGCGCCACGGGCTACAGCGGCTACCAGCTCGTCAGCTCCGGCGGCATCTATCAGCTCACCTCCGGTGACGCGATCCAGGACAGGCCCTCGCTGGTTTGCACTGATGAAGGCAGCATCCTAGCCTACCAGTCCTGGGAGGCGGGCTCCTTCTACAGCGGCGACATATTCCTCAAGAGGTTTGATCCCGGCTGGAACCAGATTCAGAAGGTGAGGTCCACTAGCGATTCGGCCTACCAGGACACGCCGTCAGCGATCTATTCTGACGGCTACTACTACGTAGCCTACGTATCTGACGAGACAGGAAACTGGGACATCTTCATGAAGAGGTACGACGAGGATCTGAACCTAATCGAGACCCGGAGGTTGACCACTTCCACAGCTGACCAGGACAGGCCCTCTCTCGTCCGGGTGGGCAGCGACTTCTACCTCGCCTACCAGTCCTGGGAGACGGGCTCATCCTACGGTGGCGACATATTCATCGAGCGGTTCAACTCCGCCTGGACCTCGATGCGAAAGGTGGGGGTGACCACCGATACCAGCTACCAGGACCGGCCGTCCCTCGCCTACGCGGGCGATGAGGACAAGCTCTACGTGGCCTACACCACCGAGGAGTTTGGAAACCGGGATATCGTCGTCAAGAAGTACGACAAGAGCCTGAACACCCTCGACAAGAAGAGGATAACTACCAGCTCGTCGAGCCAGGACTACCCATCTCTGATCTGGCAGAACGGTGAGTTCGACCTGGTCTACAGTTCCAGGGCGGGAACAAGCTACGACCTGTACTTGGAGAGGTTCAATCCCAGCTGGAGCCTGATCGAGAGGGTTGCTGTGACCGGAACACCCGGTGACGAGATATGGCCGTCTCTCGCTTACAGCCCCTTCGACGGCCTTCTCTGGGTAGCCTACGTCCTTCAGGACGGTGCTGGCGGCAACATCTTCGTCCAGCCCGCAATGTCCATGGATTCGAGTGCCAGCTGCTGGGCAGCGATGGACTTCAGCGCCACCAGGGCCTACAGCCCCTACACTCTCACAGTGAAGTTCTACGGGCCGACGGGACAGCTCACCGATCCATCGAGCTTGAGGCTGACCTGGAACCCCGCTGACGCCGTCCTGACCAGCAGCACCCTCGGGAAAGTCTCAACGGGAACCTACCAGCTCGAGTCCAGGTTCGGATCGGCTGGCCTCAAGACCTTCACCGTCAGCTCCAGCGTTGCCGGGTGCAGCGCCGAGAGCACGGTGACCGTCCAGGTGACCTGACCGCAAAATACGAACGCCCGTTGAAGCAAAAGAACAGAGATCGGCGGCGCGGATCGCGCCGCCGATTCCCTACATTTTTCCAGGATTGGGGTACGCCCTCAGAAGTTGCGCCACCCGGCTCTTAAAAAATACCTATGGGAGGGATCGGTCGAAGACCGTCACGTAAAGCCTCTCGTTGTATTCATCTATCACCTTGCGAACGTCCCATCCCGCGTAGACGTAGAGGGCCAAGAGCAACGGGATTAGGATTAAGCTCGCGCTTCCAAAGGTCTCTGCGGGGCTGATTGGGCCGAATCCGCGGAGGGAAAGAAAGATCGCGAGCAGTATCGCATCCACTAGCATCAGTATCGTGCCCTTGACTGCCTTGCCCGCGTAGATCAGGCCCGCTCCTGCAAAAAGGAAGACAACCAGCAGCAGGCCCACCACAAGCTTTTTTCGCTCAAGCTCGTAGAACATGACCTTCTCCATCTCCGGCATCTTCTGGGCGTTCTCCCATATGATCTGGAATTTCTCGTCTTCTCTCATGCTAAAAGCCTCGATCTTAATGGGTCAGGACGATTTAAAGGTTAGAGTTTTTCCTCAACCTACGAAAAGTATTTTTATAACATTATGCGTAACTGATATATATCTACAATATATATCAACTAATAGGTCAAAATTGGTGAGTCCGTCATGTTAGCCCTTGTAGCCACCATCGTAGGTTCAGCCATCGCGGGATACTCCGCATACAAGATCCATATTGCCCGGACGGGACAGGATCGGAAGCTGCGGGATATGGAGGTATTGAGACGCCTCAACATACCTCCAAAAAAGCAGGTTCGTGTATGGAGTTTCCTCATGGTCCTGGGGCTTGTCCTCCTCACACCGGGCTTGGGCTTTCTCCTCTCCTACGATCCGGTCTCAGGCGACGCCGCGTATTCAAATCTGAGATCGATCCCTTCGGGAAACCCCATGGTGGTTCCGCCCTCTGAGAGGCTTGACAACACGCCTCGAATCGTCGACAAGGACGAATCCAGCAGGACCGTCTTCTTCGCTTCGTCGGGCGGCAGCAGCAAACGGTCCTCATCTGGAGGCGGTGGAACAAAGTCCGTCTCATCTTCAAGCGAGAATGCCACCAGCGTCGATGAAACCTCGTCAAAGGGTTACGATAACGATACTCTGTTTTCAGGTGGCGATGGTTCGACCTATTACGTCTCTGAGATAAATGAGACCGCAGAAATTTCGGAGACGGGACCGACTTTTACCGAAACCCTAACCGATTCAGGAAAGATAGATACTGTGCCCGAAAAGACCTCTGTCGGAGGTGCATCAGAGCCCCCAGAGATCGGCGGCGAGACCGAACCGATTTTGACCGAAACCTCGGCCGGACCCGTGGTAATCGACGCTGCCACCGAAATCAGTGCAGCTTTAGGTGCCTCAGGATCTTCGGTCTCTGAAAACGTCCCCAAGTCGACCGAGACGTTGGCCGAATCCGCGATTATCGACGCTGCATCCGAAAAGAGAACCGCCACAGATGTGGTCGGACATTTGGCGGCTGGAACCGAGCCTGTGTCGACATCAGCTGAGACGTCGACCGAACCCGTGGTCTTCGATGCGGGGTCTGAAGAGAGACGAGTTTCATACACCTCCGGATATTCTGTGGATGAAACCGAGCCTCTGTCAACTTCGGCAGAGACGTCGACCGAGCCCGAGGTAGTTGACATAGAGTCTGAAAAAGGCAATTCGGCGGCTGAAACAAAGTCAGCGTCAACTTTGTCCGATACGTTCACCGAACCTGTTGCCGTCAACGCAGAGCCTGAAAAAAGCACCGTTCTGGAGACCTACAGTTCTTCAGAGATTGGTGACGAATTCGAATCGCCTTCGCCCGCCACGTCATCGGAGCCTTCGGATTCCGAAGTTGAGTCGGACCTGCCAGTAACTTCTCCATCATCCGCGGCTTCAGATCTCGTCGAAGAGCCTGATCTTGCCTGGCTATCCTCAGCGATCGAAATTTCGGCTACCGGCGGCATTTCCGATCAGGCCGCCGTACCTGCTGCGAAGACGGAGCCGCAAATCGATGAAGTTAAGAAGCTCGAATTTAAAGAAAATCCCACATCAGAAACTAACTCAACCGGCAATGATTCAGGAGATGGAACCGAACCGGCAGCCAACCTGTTGCTGGATTTGGATGGTCCCTTCGGCGATTTCGAGACCGGCCCCAGACTCGACACCTTCGGCAAGGGGTTCGACTTTGATACGGAGTTCAAAAACTTCGCATCGACGTCCCAATCGGGGATGGGAATCGACAATAATGACACGTCAAGCCCGGTGTCGATCATGCAGTTTGAAAAAATTGATCTCGGATCTACCTCCCGCGGAGGATTCGGATTAACCCCGACCAGCCCCTTCGGATGATGCCAAAAGGAGTTCGCGGACCGATCAAACATTTAAGTTACAGAATGGGCCCAGGATGCGAGTGGAAATGGAATTCGAAAATGCCGATATCCCAGATATGAAGAGGATCGAAGGTAGTCACCCCTCTTCAATGGACTGGAAAGGCGAAAAGATCCGCCTTTACTCCGCTCTGGCAAGAGCCATGTCCAAGACCTCCGTCCTTTTCTTATTCCTTCTGTTCGTTATTTCACAGGTTCATGCAGAGGAGCTTACTGCAGGCGACTGGTCCGAGATGGGGAATGCTCAGGCCAAGAGGGGCGAATACGAGGCGGCAGTCCAAAGCTACGACCGGGCGACCGGGCTTGACGCATACAACCCCGACCTCTGGTACAACAAGGGCCTCGCCCTCAGCAACCTGGGAAGGTATGAGGATGCCCTGTACTGCTACCAAAGGGCCACGAATCTCAAGCCCTTTGACGCCAAGCTCTGGCTGGGCAGAGGAGCTGCGCTCTCCGGTCTGGGCCGGTATGAAGATGCCTTGGAGAGTTACGATCGGGCGGTGGAGTTCGATTCCGAGGACGCCGACGCCTGGAACAACAGGGGCACGATCCTTGCTAGGCTTGGCATGTATGGGGAGGCCGTCGATAGTTATGATCGGGCGATCGAGCTCGAGCCTGATGACGCCGACGCCTGGAACAACAAGGGCACGATCCTCGCCAAGCTCGGCCGGCACGAAGAAGCTATAGATTGTTATGACCGGACGACCGAGCTCGATCCGGAGGACGCCGACGCCTGGAACAACAAGGGCTCGGCCCTTCACCAGCTGGGTCGGTACCAAGAGGCTCTGGGTTGTTACAACCGGGCGATCAGGCTTGACCCGCTTCATGAGTACGCCTGGCACAACAAGGGACTGCTCGTCCCCACCCTCGACGAGGAGACCGATGATGCTTTCGCCCTTTCAAGAAAGAGGATTTACGTTGAGACCGAAACGAATTCCGATCCACTTCTCCTCTGGGACGAGAACTCAGCTCCTACACTACCCTCGACTGGAAAGGATAATGAGACGCTTCCGGGTTGGAAGTTTCCTCTGGTGATCGCAGCGATCCTGGTGGCCGGGCTCCTTTTGAATCTGGGCGGAAAAGGAAGGGCCTTTTACATGGATTCTCTCCAGACCAACCTCAGCAGACTCGTTCTGATCGGCGACAGATCTCTCAAAAGGCGTTGACTATGAAGATTCAGCTCAGTTTTGCCGTGATCTTGGTCCTCGTAGTTGCAACAGCTGTGGCCACCCCCGACGAGGCCAGCGGGACGGTGATCGCTGTTGAAAGCGGCGATGTCTTCGACGTCCAGATCAATAAGTCGGATTTCCGAACCGGATCAGGGGTGGTGACGGTGATGTTGGCAGGTGTCAAGCTGCCGCCCGCTGAATCGGTCGAGGGGAAAGCCGCAAAAGAGTATGCAGAAAACTTTCTCATCAACAGGACCGTCTGGCTGGACATCGACGATGCAAGCGGCGGCGGTCGAGATTCCCTTGGAAGGCTCCTCTGCGTCGTCTATCTGGAAAAACCGGACGGTGGGATCAACCTGGCCTACCCCTTCAACGGCATACTGGTGATGGAAGGTCACGCCGAAGTTGACGACTCAGAGGATAACGAGTTTGATACCACTGACTGGTGGCCAGTATGGGTGTTGATCAACGAGGTGGAGGCAAACCCCCAGGACTACGACGAGGGCAACGAGTGGGTGGAGCTTTACAACGACGGCGAATTTGATGCCGATGTGAGCAACTGGACCCTGACGACGGCAGGCGGGTCGGTCGTTTCGATCGAGGCTGGGACGATCATTCCTGCATGGGGGTATTTGGTGGTCACAGGCGACGGCTATTGGCTGCGAAACAGCGACGAGATGGTCGTCCTGAGAGATGCAGAGGGGACGGAGGTCGACAGGACCCCGGTTCTGGACGACGAGGACGACGAAGACTACAGCTGGTCCAGATATCCCGACGGGGGGGACGAGTGGGTTTACATCGAAGCGAGCCCGGGCGAGCCCGTTCCGCCGATAGAGCTATCCCTGGGCACGATCTCCGACCTCATCGATGATGATTACTGGCTGCGATCCGACGGTTATTGTCCTTCGGGCCTCTGGGACGTCTCGGACTTTCTCGGATCGTAACTAACAAGTTCGCTCGTTCGCCTACATTTTTCCTGTCGCCTCAGTTACATCCTCTGTCGTTGAATCCGTCCCATTTTTATAACTCCGCCCTCGAATACTGATGATGATGAGCCGGACCGAAGAGAAGCTCTCCATTGAACTGTCCCTCATTTTGCCCGAGGAGAACGGCCAGTGCCCCCAGTGCGCCGAACGCCTGGGCGAGGCCCTATCAGGTCATAGGGGGATAGAGAAGGCCCACATCAGGCAGGAGGGAGATAGGATCCTTCTATGCCTCCACTACGACCCTAACCTCGCGTCCCTGAAGACGGTAAAAAGGCTGGCAGAGGAAGCAGGATCCCAGATATCTGAGAGGTACCGTCACGAGACTCTCAGAGTGAGGGGGATGGACTGCACCGACTGCGCAAAAAGCCTCGAGCACATCCTCTCCCGCCTTCCGGGCGTCATCGACGTCTCCGCGAGCTACGCGGCGGAGCGGATGAGGGTGGAGTACGACTCCGCCGAGATATCTCACAAAGAGATCCTCCGCCGGGTGGAATGGATGGGCTACAAGGTCGATGAAGAGATGAAGGAAGGCCGATTTCAAAGCCATCGCGAGGTCATATTCGCCATCCTCGCCGGACTCTTTCTGGCGGCGGGATTCCTGGCGGGCGGGTCGGGAGTCGCCACCGCCCAGATGGTCACAGGGTTGTATCTTCTCGCATACCTGGCGGGAGGCTACGACGCCACCAGACACGCGTTCAAAGCAGCGGTTCACGCCCGTTTCGACATCGACTTTTTGATGGTGGTGGCGGCCCTCGGCGCAGCTCTCGTGGGCCAGGTGGCCGAAGGCGCCCTTCTTCTCTTCCTATTCAGCCTCGGCCACTCCCTGGAGCACTACGCCATGGGCAGGGCTCGAAAGGCCATCGAGGCCCTGGGCGAGATCTCGCCGAAGAGCGCCAGGCTTAGGCGGGATGGCGTTGAGCTTGATCTGCCCGTCGAGGTGGTGGAGAGGGGCGATGTCGTTATAGTTCGGCCAGGAGAGCGGATCCCCATCGACGGCTTAGTCCTTACGGGCAATTCCACCGTGGACCAGAGCCCCATCACCGGCGAAAGCCTCCCACAAGAAAAGTCGCCCGGCGACGCCGTCTATGCCGGGACGGTCAACGGGCCGGGCTCCATGGAGATCGAGGTGACGAAGCTCTCGAAAGATTCCACCCTCGCCAGAGTCGTCCAGATGGTGGAAGAAGCCCAGGTTCAGAAGTCGCCATCTCAGCGGTTGACGGATAGGATCGAGCGGACCTTCGTCCCCCTGGTTTTGGCGGGAGTGTTCCTCCTGATCGTCGTCCCGCCGGTTGTGGGCATTCTTCCATGGAAGGTGGCTTTCATCAGGGCGATGACGATACTGGTGGCTGCCTCTCCTTGCGCTCTCGCCATCTCCACCCCCTCTGCCGTCCTCTCGGGGATCGCCCAGGCAGCCCGGCACGGGGTATTGATCAAAGGAGGCGTCCATCTCGAAAACCTCGGATCTGTAAAGGCGATCGCCTTCGACAAGACGGGGACCCTCACCCTGGGCCAGCTCGAGGTGACCGATGCCATCCCTATAGGCGAAACCGATGAGGACGACCTTCTCCGAATCGCCGGAGCCGCCGAGAGCAGGTCTGGGCATCCTCTGGCAGAAGCCGTCCTGAGAACGGCCCGAGATCGGGGGCTGGACCTGCCTGCGGTCGGGGATCTTCAGTCGATTCCGGGGAAGGGTGTGAAGGCAGATCTCGGCGGTGAAATTGTCCAGATCGGGAATTTGAAGCTCTTCGAGGGCGAGGGTGATGACGATCCGCTCTTCAATGAGGTAGCTTCCTGGGCCGATAATCTGGAAGAGCAGGGAAAGACCACCATGGTGATGAGAAAGGGCGGCCGCTTTTTGGGGTTGATCGGATTTTCGGACAGGCCAAGGCCCGAGGCCGCCTCCGCCCTTAATAGCCTGAAAGATCTCGGGATTGAGTCCCTCGTGATGATCACCGGGGACAATGAACGGGTAGCCTCTGCCATCGCCGCTGAGGTGGGGGTGACCGATCAGATGTCGAGCCTTCTTCCCGAGGAGAAGGTCTCCGCCGTTGAAGAACTGCTCCGAAAGTACAGCTCTGTGGCGATGATCGGCGACGGCGTCAACGACGCCCCGGCTCTCGTCCGGGCAACCGTTGGAATCGCCATGGGTACCGGCGGAACAGACGTCGCCCTGGAGACCGCCGACGTCGCCCTGATCTCTGATGATCTATCGAGGCTCCCCTTCGCCGTGGCCCTCGGCATGCAGTCCAGAAGGATAATCAGGCAGAACCTGGCGGTCTCTCTAGGGGTCATCGCCCTTCTACTACCCCTCGCCCTCTCGGGCCTGGCCGGGATCGCTTTCGCCATCGTCCTTCATGAGGGAAGCACGCTTCTCGTTGTGGCAAACGCCCTGCGGCTTCTCCGCTTCGGGCCGGAATGACATGGTTTCGGATTCGCCTTTATTCGAGCTCGAGCTCTCTCGCCATCTCAAGCGCCTTATCGGCCTCTTCATCTCTGCCGAGGGCTTTCAGGGCCAGAGCCATGTTCTTCCAGGCTGTTGTGTACTCGGGGTAGATCTCTACCGCCTTCTGGAAGCACTCCACCGCCTCTTTGGATCGCTTCAAGGCGATGAGGCAGACGCCCTTGTTGTTCCAGGTGTAGAAGTCGAATGGGTCAATGATGATCGACTCGTCGTAACACTCAAGGGCTTCCTCGTGCCGCCCCTGGTTGTCGAGGGCTGCGCCCTTGTTGTTCCAGGCTCTGCCCGCCCGCGCGCCCAGGGGCTCGATCTCTATGGCCCTATCATAAGAGTCAGCAGCTTCTTGGAACTTTTTTGTGGAATGGAAGGCGTAGCCCTTGACGATCCAGGATCGAGCGTCCGACGGGTCGATATCGAGGCCCCTATCGGCCGACTTCAGTGCCTCGTCGTGTCTGGCCAGCTCGTTTAAGGCGATCGCCTTCCCCCGCCAGCTTCGAGCGTGATCTGGCTCGATATCCAAAGCTGTTTCGAAAGATTCCACCGCCTCTTGGTAGCGGTGTGCCTTTCGGAGGGATTCGCCGAGCAGGTACCACGCCTCGACGAAGAGGGGGTCGGCCTCGATCGCCTTCTCGAGAGACTTGACGGCCTCTTCAAACGAGCCGGTGCTGTAGTGGGCGGCACCCCTCTTGTACCAGTAATCGAGATCTAACAAGCAGTCACCTCCTCTGCCGAAGATGCGCAAAAAGGGGATTCGAACATGTCACCGTGCTTTTGGCCCGGAACGTTGTTAAGCCTTCTGTCATCTCGTCAGAGCCGCCAGGATCTTCTCTGAGACGTCTCTCTCGAACTCGCGGACGGTGGGGGCATGGGATTTGTAGATCTCCGCAAGGTCGAGGTCCCGAAGGTCACTTCCTTCAATCAGACTTCTCAGATCGATGAGCAACTTCTGGACGGGATCGATCTTGAAACCGAAAAATTCTATGTAAAGGACGGCGATGGACAGAATGGCGAGCAATGCGATGAACTTCGCTTTCGACCTTCTTTTCTTCCCCATCGTCGGGAAAACTGACCTATCGATGGCCTCTCTTTGCCGGAGGCTCCTCTTCTCGGCTACGTTCCTTCGGAGCCGTTCGATCTCTCCGGGACCCCAGAGCCTTACCCCACGCCTCTCGGCCAGATCCGTTGCGGACCGTGCAAACCCTGAATAGGGCGAGACCACTACGGAAATACTTCCAGGATGTCTCTCCTGAGTTTTGGTGACCCTCTCGACTTCGGCCTCGTCGACGGGGCTGTCGGATTTTTTGTAATGGATGAAGTAGGTGATTTTGTGGCCCACCTCGTCGGTCCTGGTGGCGGTTATCTCCGACCCGCCATCATCGGATCTTGCGGTCTTGGTGACCCTATAGCCGTTCAGCTCGATCAGATCAGCAAATTCTTCCTCGAAACCGTATCCGGCCCCTTGCGGGTTCAACCATTTCGCCCCCTTTTCATCTTCGGCCCCCATCCGATGCTGTCTTGAGATTATTTGACCCTTTTCTGCGGTTTTGTATGCGGCGAGGAGCAATTGAACTCCATAGACGTCCCAAAGACCAATGCCTTATATATTATGATATTCTATGGTTATTTATAGTTGGGGCAAAGTTCGGCCTGGGGCCTTCGGTCGCCCCCTTATCCAAGTATCGCCGCAAAGAACCGGAAATTGGCCGACGGGCTGCTCCATTATGGTAAGATATATATTGCCAGGCCGCAATTCGCTGTCCGCATGTACTTGGACGGTGGTGATGTGATATGAGTTCGATGCAATCTGAGATCGCCAGCCGTCTGGTCCAGTTCCTCGATCTGGACACGGATGGAAGAAGGCGTTTCGTTCTGGGAGTCATCCTCGAATCGGGCGAAATTACCGTAAGCTCTCTTTACAAGGCGGTCAAAGAGCAGTTCGAGACCTCACGCAAAGTCGTGGCATCGCTCTTGGGCTATATCTGTTCCAAGCTGGGAATCCTCAGGGCGCACAAGAAATCCTACCGTCTGCCAACGGTTTACATACTGAAAGATGAGTATACAGACCTCGTCAGGTCCGTGCTCAAGGCTACCGCTGTTCCCAGCGATTCATGACCCACGTCAAGAACGCTCCCAGAACCGCGACCACCTTGAAGATCAGATCCAAGTCGGAACACTGGATCAGCCACTCCAAAGACCCCTACCTTGAGCTTATGCTTCGCCTCTTCCAAGACGAGAAGACAGCTCGCCGCGGCAGGGATTTTCTCAACATGGTGGAAGTGGGACAGCTCGAGGGCGAACCTCTGAAAACCAGGGACTGGAAACGGATAATGGAAGATCTGGACGTCTCCAGATCCGCCTTTTACTTCATGAGAAACAAGCTTTTGGGAGCGGGACTGATCGCCGTCCGGTCCGGGGAATACAGGCTTTCCGGGATGTTTAGCCGCGACCTCGTGGACATGTCCAGATGGTGGTGGACGGCGGTTATGGGAAACGATCCCGAGACGCTGTAGATTTGTAAAACTTTATCAAAATGCTTTCGGGAGAGTTAAAGGGCGGCGGTCAGCTCTCCCATCCTCTTCTCGATGGTCATCACGATCCTGTCGTTGTCCATGTACTCTAGGCCCGCTCCGCAGAAGGGACATACGAAGTTGTTCTCGCTCGCCTCGTCGAAGACGAAACGGGCACATCCGCCGACGCATGCGTAAAAAATGTTGTTCTTCTCGTAACTGAGCCGCTCGTCGAGCTTTCTCAAAAGCTTTCTGACCTCCGACTCGAGGGCTCGGTCGAGATTCTCAACGCACAAAGTCCATAGGTAAGTCAGCCATCCGCTTTCGGGATCCCTCTCCCTCCTGTACCTGGCAAGACGATGCTCATAGAGCAAATAGAGCGTCCTTCTCACGGTGTTCAGGCTGATTCCCGTGATCTCTGCAACGTATTCGTCAGTAACCTCCTCGTCGGGCATGCACTCGACGATCTGGAGTCCCTCCTCCCCCACGAGCTTGCGCAGGTAAGCGCGATAGATAGGATCCTCAATCAAAGCCAACAGATCACCACTCGCTTCTCCCGGAGGGAGAATTCGCGTCTTCTAAAGTCTTAGCCATCGTATTTTCCTATATTTGGATATCTATGCATCGATTGCTTATAGTAATTTCCATTCTCCGCGTTTCTGGGTGTGAAAATCCAATGTTTTTGTAATACCCCTCTCCAAGATCTA
>DAQG01000002.1 GCA_002502785.1 Methanothrix harundinacea
AGTAATTTCTTCCTATATTTAATACACAGGACCATATGATACCTAATTTTATATGCACAATGAGATGCGCTGCGTAATTCTATCATTAATGCGCATATTCGAAACTCTTGTTAAGACGTTTATCCTCTCATCCCCGCAGCAGAGCTGCGGGGTATTCGTTAAAAATAAAGCATACGCCGAGAAAAGAGGTGCCTGGTGGGGGAGATGACTGGCTGTGGCCTTTTCAGGGCCACAGCCCGAAATAGAAGTTCATCGCCAGAATCCCTGCCCCCACCGCTGTGCTGAAAGCTATCACAGTTTTGGGGTCCAGCTTTATCGCCGTATCGTCCGCCTCGAAATACCTCATGAGGCCAGCAGAGGACATCAGTCCGCTGCCCTCAGACTTCTTCTTCGCCATGAGTTCCTCCTATTCTATAGACCACTTCAAGTACGTTTCGGCCTTCAGGCCCATCCGTCCCTCTCCCCGAAGGGGTAGTAGTCAGCCGTCGTCTCTCCGATCCACATCGGCTGGCTTTGGCACGGGTTGCCCTGGCACGAATGGTCGGACCAGTAGTTTCCGCCCTTGAGAACGCCCCAGTCCCAGAGGTTGCCGCCATCGTCTTCAGCCTGGATGCCGTTATCGATCAGGTTGTTCCTGTAGACGATGCAACCCGCAGACCCTCCCAGGGATATGCCGACCCCATTTCCGATGACCGAATTTCCCGTGATTTCGGTCTCGTTGGAGGATAAGAGTCTTATTCCGGTGTCCTTGTTCGCCTCGGCGGTGTTCATCTGGACCGTGTTCGAATCGGAATCGACGAGGGAGAGGCCGTCCCTCTCGTTGCGACAGAGAGTGTTCTCTGCGACCAGGTTGCCGTTGGACTCGATCAGGAGAATCCCGCTGAACCTGTTATCGCAGGCCTGATTGCCCACGATCTCGTTGTCTTCAGAGTCCTGCAGCCGCATCCCATAACCACCCGAGACGACATTATGCTGGATCCTGCAGCCGCGGGAGCTGTAGACGAAGAGAGCGTCGTTCGCGATCGAGCTATTCTTAACAACACAGTTCTCGCAAGACGCGAGGGTCAGGTGGCCAACGTCCCGGTTCAGGATCTGCTCGTTTGATCGGCCGTAGAGGTAGAGGATCGGCTTTCCGTCGATCTGGTTTGATTCGGGGATCTGGTTGTCAAAGCTATCCTTTTCAGAGCCGTCGACGTACAGGCCCCAACGCACTCCCGTCAGGACGTTTCCCTCCAGCTTGTTGGCCGGTGAGTCGGTGACCACTATCCCGGAACCAGACTCCTTGATCTTGTTATTGGTGAGGACGTTGCCCCCTGAGCCCTCAGAGATCATGATCCCGGTATCGATCCCCACAAATTCGTTTTCGACGATGCTGTTCTCCGCAGAAGAGAAGAGGGTTATACCGTTCGTCGAGTTCGAAACCGAATTTTTCTGGACTTGGTTTTTCGAGACGCCGTTTAGGGCGATGGCGGTGGTGGCGTTCTCAAAGCTGCACCCCACGATCTGGTTCGCCTGGGATGACATATTTGCGAAAACGCCAATTGGACAGTCGACCATGGAATTTGCTTCCATCCGGTTCTCTTGGCTCTGCATGATCAGATAGATCCCCCGAGCGCACCCCTTCGCCTCGCCGCCTGTGATGGTGTTCTTCGCGGCGGAGTTGAGAAGCGTTCCTGCGAAAATGCAGTCTTCGGCCACATTCCCCGTTATCGTGTTCTCGCGAGAATTCAGTATGACGATCCCGCAATAACTGCCTCGCTGCTGGTTTTTCTCCAGGATGTTGCCTGAAGTGCCGTTCAGGTATATGCCGTGAACGTTGTCCACGAAGACGTTCTTTCTGATCTCGTTACCTTTGGACTCGACATATATCCCTGGACCTGCAAAGTCGGATATCGTCAGCCCCTCGATTTTGCAGCCGTCCGACAAGACCTCTATCCCGATATCGCTCCCGTCACCTGCGAGGTTGACTACTCCTTCCTCGCCCCGCGGAGGCATCACCGTAAGGCTCTTGTTCAAAACGATGTGCTCCTGGTAAGTGCCAGGCTTTACGTAAATCGTATCTCCGTCGTTTGATACGGCCACAGCTTCGCCTATGGAATGGTACTGGGCGAAGCCGTCGTCGTCCACGATGTACATCTTGGCGTCAGCTCCGACGAAAAGACCCGCAAACAGGATGATCAAGATCGAAACGGTCAATCTCAGCATACGTCCACCTCGGCATAGAGCCCTTCAATACGTAATACGTCTTTCCATCAAAATTGGACCATCGACCTATCGAGAACCCCATGCAAAAATCTTATCTACGGTCCTGGTCATAATCCCGATGTTGGTGATCGGGTTGACAAATGTGGCATCTCACAAGCACTGCATCGTCTGTGGCAAGACCATCGATGAGATGGATACGTTCTGCGACGAGGTCTGCGAGTCTAAGTACAAATCCGCCCAGAGACGCCAGACGCTCTTCTTCCTGGTGTTCATAGGGCTTCTGGTCCTGATGCTAATAGTCCCCGTGATCTTGAAGACGCCTCAAGGTTGAGAGATATGAGATCGGCGACGGTCGTTATTCTGACGCTTCTGATGATATTCGTCCTCGCCGGCCTAAGCTCTGCCGAGAAGGGAAGAGAGTACATCCAGGTCCAGGAGGTGACGATGTCCCTCGAGGACGGCGACGCCGTCTTCGACGTGAAGTTCGGCCTCGACCCCTTCGCGAGACTCTACGTCCTCGCCCTGGGCACCAAATACATCGAGCCCGAGCTGAAGGGCCTATTTTCCGATTTCGATAACGTGACGGTGACGAAGACCGGGCCCTCCAGGGCCGTCCTCGTGTCGAAGGGGGCTGGCGAGTTCAGGAGCGGATACTACCTCTACGACTCCAAACAATTGCGTCATCAGGTCCCCAAGCTCACCATCGTCTATCCCGAACGGCTTTCCCGCACCTTCTATCAGGTATCAACAACGCCCAGCGTCTTCTGCGAGGCGTGAGAATTAGGATTTCATTTAGTCTAGAATCTCACCTCTTTACATTCAGTTTAGGGGTAGGGAAAAGCAGGCGGTGTAACACTCGCATTGGCTCTGACCGTCTCCGAGAGAGCTACCAGCTACTCTTCTGAGTTATGAATCGTCCAAACAACTCCCCCTATTTGATCTTTCAGTTCAAACCTAAAATATCACCCTGCCTTCTCGTCACAATGGTTTTTGATGGCACTAATTATTGGGTAGTGTACCGCAACTGAGTTGATCTCACCGTCTCTGATCACGCGGCGACACGAGGAGGTCGGATGCATCAGATTTGTTCCCATAGGGGTGCATCATATTGGATGAGGTCACTTGTTGTTGGTTTCATCCACATAAACTCGATATAGGTAGACTACCAATTATTGAAGAGGCCCAAAATTACCCCAAAATATCCCAGAGAACAGAAGTGAGGATTTCGATTAACCGCTGATTTTGGGCAGATGCCCAGCTCCGAGACCGCATCTCGGTTATACTGCTAGGCTCTTTTTTCTGGCCGCCTGACCGATCCCATTCCTGCGAGACCCTTCATCCAGGACGCATCTTTTCATCGCCACCATACACAATGTGACTTGTACCGTCGGACCGGGAAGGGACGGGGCGGGGTTTCGCCCATCTTTCGGTTGCGTAGCCCGCCCCGCTGATTCCCGGTTGAGAGATGCCCTGGCTCATCACGTTTCGGTCTGAGGTGACGCAGTCGGCCTTCACATCGAAGGGTATACGAACGTCCCAAGTTCGCTCAGATCGTAGTCCAAGCCCATGAATCTCGTGAGGTATTCCTGATGAACCGACTCGATATCTTCAACGCTGATGTCGCTGAAAAGCTCCGGATAGAACCACTTCGCCATGTAACTTATGCCGACGATGTGCTTTGCCCCGCCACAGGTGACGTCCCATGGGATTATGTAGACTCTACCATCTCTTACAGCGTTTACGTCCTTAAGCTCGGGCCTGTTCATCATCTCGTCCCTTATCTCTTTCATCTTTTCTGGATTGCCGCCAAGACCATTGCCTGTTTCAGCATAATTCCCGAACCCATAGTTGAGTATGACATCGGGATTTCGGATCATCACAGCTTCTGGGTCCACATCAAAGAAGCTTTCATTGCGATCGCCGAATATGTTAACTCCGCCTGCTGTGACAATGCATTCGTGCAATCCAAACGACCCCTCACTACAGGTGCTTACCCCTCTCCAGATTTTAC
>DAQG01000023.1 GCA_002502785.1 Methanothrix harundinacea
ACACAAAACAGCGAGGAGCCAATTTTCATCCTGGTCTCGGGCCGATCCCCGCCTCTTGACGCCCTCCCCTCCAGATCGATGGGGACCAGGAGTAGCAGGGCCAGAAAAATAAAAAGGAGAAGCAGGAGCAAAAGCGCCGAGCTCAGGATCGCGGTGAGGGTCATGGAGGGCCTTCACCCTACTCCACCTTGATCTCCTTTCCTTTCTCCTCAGCTTTCTTCTCCTCAGACCCTTTGTGCTTTCTCTCCTCCCACTCGTCGAGCTCCTTTTTGATAAGCTGGGGTACCTTATCCGCCAACTGTTCGATGATGGAACCGCTTCCCTTCCGGATCGGCTCCACCCTGACCGCGTCCTTCTCTATTACGATCACGGCCACGGGCTTTATGCCAAAGCCGCCTCCAGCGCCGCCGCCGGTCCCCTCGTCTCCCTTCCCGAACCCGGCCCCCGCCCCGAACCCGGCGCCGACGCTCAAAAGCGGGACCACTGTATTCTCGCCGGCCGTGATCGGCCCACCGATGACGGTCTTGCTGGTCAATAGCCTCTCCATCTCAGTGATGGTGGCCTTCAACAAAGTTTCAATTTCGCTCATATTTCATCTCCACTTAGAATGGGTGCGGACCGATTAAAAACTTTTTCCAGGAACTGCATCAGAGGAATCTGGACGGGAATTAAACGATGCGAGTGAGGACGATTCAGTCGTTTCGTCATCATTTCTCCCTCTTAGTGGTCATTCAAATCCAGAAGGGGATATTCGAGGGACCCAGGTCTCATTCGATTTTATAACACGAGTTCCTTGAAAAATATGAACAAATCCGTTGATCGGGGGGAAGAAACGGATCATGAGGGCGAACTGGAAGCATCAGGCAGATCTGCCGGTGATTGGCGCTGGGGAGGGGGCCATATTTCAGTACCAAGCCTCCAACCTTCTGATAAGGAGCTTATACACAGATCTTCAGGGAATGGCTGGCTCAAGGGTGAATAAGGGGTCCCATTCCAATTTAAAAATTACTGAAATACTGGATATCTTTTCAACCCCAAAAATAATCATGAAAACTGGTTTTTGAGGGTTAAAACGTCTGAATATAGGATTTTCTTTGCAAGCAACTTCAATCTTTTTTAACTACACTACGTCAAAGTATTTATATCAAAACATAGCAAAATCTCAGTCAGACGCTCAAGAGACGCTCAAGTTCGATACTGGAGATTTGGGCTGGTCAGATTAGAATTCGTCAAACCCGTTGGCCCGGTGACCTCCGCTCCAGAATCGTCGTCGGATCTTTTGGATCCTTCATTCTGCGACGTTTGAATCCAGAAATCGCCGTTCGAAATTCAACCTCCCGGACCGGGCCAGCGACAAAAGGAGGCGCTTATTATGACGTGGCAAGAAGAACTCCAAGAGAATATAAGCTCCATCGAAGGGCTGAAGGAATACATCGACGTAAACCCGAATGAAGAGAGCCTGCTACAAAATGTCATAGATGCTCACCCCATGAGCATAACAAGGTACTACATCTCCCTTATAGACAAAAAGGACCCCAAAGACCCGATAAGAAAGATGGCCGTCCCCTCGAAAGAGGAGCAAAACCTCATAGGCTCTTACGACACCAGCGGCGAGAAGGAGAACACCAAGATGCCGGGGCTGCAGCACAAGTACGCCCAGACGGCTCTCGTCCTCTCGACGAACCGCTGTGCCATGTACTGCAGGCACTGTTTTCGAAAGAGGCTCGTCGGCCTCCCGAACGGCGAGGTGATGCGAAGGTTCCAGGAGGCGGCTGATTACATCAGGGACCATCGTGAGATCAACAACGTCCTCATCTCCGGGGGCGATCCCCTAGTCCTCCCCACCGAGGTTCTCGGCCAGTTTCTGGAGGACCTATCCTTCCTCGACGGCGGCTCATTCGTTCGGTTCGGAAGCCGGGTGCCCGTCACCTTCCCCGAGAGAATCATCGAGGACAAAAAGTTACAGGCTGAGCTCGACGCCTACTCGAGGAGGGACCGGAGGGTCTACCTGGTGACCCAGTTCAACCACCCTCGGGAAATCACACCAGAGGCCGCGGAGGCCGTCGACACCCTGATGCGCTGCGGTGTCGTCGTCAACAACCAGACCGTCCTTCTCAAGGGCGTAAACGACAATCCACAGACTCTAGCCGAGCTTCAGAACAAGCTCGTAAGCGTAGGCGTCAACCCTTACTACGTCTTCCAGTGCAGGCCGGTCAAGAGGGTGAAGCACCACTTCCAGGTCCCCCTCTGCCGGGGCTGTGAGGTTGTCGAGGAGGCGAAGAAGAGGCTGAACGGCCACAGCAAGAGGTTCCGGTACATCATGTCTCACCGGACCGGCAAAATCGAGATCGTGGGAACCATGGGTGACGAGATCTACCTCAAATACCACCAGGCCAAGGATAAAAGTGATATCGGAAGGCTCTTCAAGAGGCGGCTGACCGAGAAGGCTGGCTGGCTAGACGAGCTTAAACCCGTTGAGGAGTTCCCGGAGCCGAGGGCCGTCTCCAGGCCTCACTCGGCGCAGCCTCACCACCGGGGCCATCATCCGGTGCACCGGTACAGGTGAGACTCGATTTTCTGACGATATGGGCATGTCCAGCTTTTGGCGGCCCCTGTTTTTTTCGCAGACTCGTCCGAAATCGGTTGGTTAGTGGGCAGGGACAAGGATACTTACCCATTATCTCCACGTTTCCAGAACCGCCATTTTAAAAGTTTCATTGTATCTTGCAGATCTTTCTCTACAGCGGGGATAAATTTCTCATCCATAAACGTTTGTTTATCTTTGAGACTATCGAATTTATTTTCAGCCAAGGCTGTAGCTATTTCTTTAATATCCTTGTTTTTTGAAAGGGATTTAAGGCGATTAGCAAGCCTAATCAAATTATCCCGTTCGGTCGTGTTTAGAGGTCTACCAGTGTCAAATTCAAGAAGGGCTGTGTAAATATTATATGGCTCTTCGCTATTCCGTGT
>DAQG01000007.1 GCA_002502785.1 Methanothrix harundinacea
ACAGGAAATAGCGAAGAGCCGATAAAATAATCCGCTGCGCTTTGTGTCTTCCGGATTTATTTATAACCTCTGGTCCATCGATTTTTACCGCCTCGGCATATATCCGATCCCCATTAATTGTATCTCCTACTTCATGACAATCCAACTAAATGACCTCCCAAAATTGATCTCATTCTGCTCAATCCCCTACGGTTACCCTTAGTTTCTTTTCTATTCTTGCAAAAGCATTTTCTGATAAAATAACCTGTTTAAGCCTTGCATCCCCTTTTTTCAGGTTCTTCGGCTTGGAGATTGATCTTGCCTCGGCATATATCCGATCCCCATTAATTGTGTCTCCTTCTTCGTAACAATCCAACTAAACGACCTCCAATCTACCCTTTCGCCGGAGTTCATCAGTTATCCGACATACCAACTTATAATCAAGTCCTAAATCAGCACTCGCATCTGAAGGATAAGCCTCACCCTTTGATTTGAAGTAGCCCTCAACTTCTTTCTTGGCGACCTCATAACTAACTTCGCGAAGTTCTATTGAAGATGTCCCTGTTTCATCTAATTTCCTGACCAATTCGCGGATCTCCAGTTTTAAATCATCAACTTCACAACTAAGCTCCTCAATTAGCTTGTATAAATAGTCATTATTGAGCGGGTAAGGTGCATATGCCTGATGGTCTGCACCAGATGCGGTTTCTGTAATAAATGACTCATCATATGCCATCTTTTGGAGCTGCGCCATTTATGATCCTCCGATTAGTCCTATCAGTGATTCTATCTTTGAATTTACCTCACTCGCAAAGGTTAATGTATGGTCAATATTTTCAGATCTATATATAACACTAGCATAATATTCACTTTCCGGCCGCGTAGGGCGAGGAAATATCTTGATGTCGAACCAATTTTTACTAGATGGAATTGCGCCTTTGGGCACGATCCTAATATCATAAGATGACGTCTCAGTACCCATTATCTCATCAAATGAACTGTATTTATCATCCATGAATTTTCCCATATCATCTATCGGACAAGTATAACCACCAATTATAAACTTGGCGATCAGCTCGCAAAATAAAATATCTTCAGTTAAATCTAACTGGAAGTCTTGTACCGATATATCTTTGAGGTCATCAACCGAAGCCAAAACGCGCTTGATATTATTTCCTTGGGCTGATAGAATTTGTCTATTGTTATTTATTGATATGGTACATCCTTTTTTAGAAGCAATATTCCCATCTACGTAGGATCTTGGTTCCGCTAAAGATTGTGGTTTCGTTGTAGGATTTAACTTATAAGACTTCTTATCTAGTGATTCATCTATATCTGGATGAGTAAATGGAAATAAAGTTGTATTAAAGATTAATGCGAGGTTATATTCACTTCTTATTATCACTGTTGAGCCTCCATCGCGAATGCCACGACATGCATTATTATAACTATGATTTTTAAACCCATCGCTATCACGAAAGAATCTCCCGGCAATTATCCCAAATTAAAAAACATGTTATCGGGAAAGACGCCACTTCACATCCGGGCCCCCTCAGGCAGAAGGGTCGCGGTCGGGGTTTGGTCGGCTGGCCGAAGTCCACCCCAGGAGCCAGGTGTTCTCCCTTCTAGTTAGAGTCTAATCCTAAGAAAGATGCCAGTAACAATTGGTGCGGGGGAACTCACTTTCAGCTCGGGAAAAAGGGGTGCCGAAATTACGACTTCACGGTACCTCCTCGTCTTCGTCTCGTAAGCCTCGTGCGGGTTGAGCCAGTTATCGAGGTCCAAGTCGGACTTCTTCAGGCTGGTCAGCTCTCCGAGACCCTGAGCCTTGTACAGGCTAGGGACTTGATAATGAGCCGATTCCGGCCCTCGACCGCCTCAACGATGGGCTGGAATCCAGAACCCTTCTCATCCAATATTCCTCCGACCCAACCCTTATAACCACCCGGCTCCAAACCCCCGTTTTGTATGCCATTTTGCAGCGTGGAAGAGGCGATCGAAGAGGTGAGGGCTGGCCGCTTCATCATCATCCTCGACGATGAGGGGCGGGAGAACGAGGGCGACCTGGTGATCGCGGCGGAGATGGTGACACCCGAGGCGATCAACTTCATGGCAAAGCACGGCCGGGGGCTGATATGCGTGCCCCTCTCCGGCGAAAGGGTCGACGAGCTGGGCCTACCCCTCATGACCCAGAACAACACCGAGAAGATGGGGACCGCCTTCACCGTCACCGTCGACGCCAAGGGCCGGGGGGTGACTACGGGGATATCGGCTTTCGACCGGGCCGAGACCGTCCGGGCGCTGATCGACCCGTCGGCCACGATCAATGATCTTGTGATGCCGGGCCACACATTCCCGCTCCGGGCGAAGGAGGGCGGCGTCTTGCGGCGGGCGGGGCACACCGAGGCCTCAGTCGATTTGGCGCGGATGGCGGGCCTCTATCCTGCGGCCGTGATCTGCGAGGTGATGGCCGAGGACGGGAGGATGGCGAGGCTCCCGTCGTTAGAGTGTTTCGCAGCCGAGCACGGTCTCAAGATGCTCACCATCGACCGTCTGATCAAAAGGAGGATGCGAAGCGAGAAATTGATCCAGCGGGTCGCCGAGGTCGACATGCCCACCGAGTACGGCGACTTTCGGGCCATCGGCTACGAGAGCCTCGTCGACGGTCAGTGCCACCTGGCCCTGGTGGCTGGCGATCCATCGTCTGACGACGCCCTCGTCCGGGTCCACTCCGAGTGTCTCACCGGCGACGTCTTCGGGTCGAGACGGTGCGACTGCGGCGACCAGCTCCACCTCGCCATGAGGCTGATCAGCGATAACGGGAACGGAGTTCTCCTCTACATGCGCCAGGAAGGAAGGGGGATTGGTCTAGCGAACAAGCTCCGAGCCTACGCCCTCCAGGAGCGGGGGTACGACACCGTCGAGGCGAACCATCGATTGGGCTACCCCGCTGATCTTCGGGATTACGGGGTCGGGGCCCAGATCCTGGTAGATCTCGGTATCAAAAAGATGCGGCTTCTCACAAACAACCCTCGAAAGATAATCGGCCTTGAGGGGTACGATCTGGAGATAACTGACCGGGTGCCAATCGAGATCCCGCCAAACGACGAAAACAGAAGGTACCTGGAGACGAAGAGGGACAAGCTCCACCATCACCTGCTCCAGGAAAGTTCGGGGTCAGAGTCGGGGAAGGAGTAGCCGGAGAGATCTCCGACCTACTCGATCGTCACCTTCTTTCGGGCCGTCACCTCGACTTTGGGGAGGTGGACTTCAAGGACGCCGTCCTTGAGGCTCGCCTTCGCCTCCTCAGCCTTCACCTCGGCCGGGAGGGTGAGGCTCCTCTCAAACCGCGCGAAGGTCCTCTCCTTTTTGTAGAACTCCTCCTCCTTCTCCTCTTTTTCAGCCTTCCTCTCGGCCTTCACCTCCAGGGTGTCCTCGGCGACGGTGATATCGACGTCCGCCTTGTCCATGCCCGGAAGGTCCATGGTCACGATGACCTCTTCGTCGGTCTCTTTGACGTCGGCGAGGGGCTTCATCACGTCTGAAAATCGGGCGGGAGACTCGGCCATGAAGTCCTCTATCAGCTGGTTCATCTTGTCCTGGACCCTTCTGATCTCGGGCATGTACCTCGACTCGGGCTCGGAGATCCCTATATCCTCCATCAGTCGGTTCATCCGCCTCTGCAGGCGCTTGAAGTCGTCTCTTGGAACTAACCCTGTCATAATCCATCACCGTCAAGAGTTACGCTTTCAGAGCTCAAATATCTTACGATATTCCATTTTCCAACTTTTCTATATAAATACAATTTGTAATTTATAATAATAATTATAAATATATTTTGGAGGTGATTACAGCAAGGTTGCTTCCTAAATAGATGGCACATCGCGGTTTTTGTCTTGGTTTTTGTCTTAGTTGTTCAAGGTCTTCGATATTTTCGCAAATACACTTGCGTCATTCATATAACTTTTACACAACTTTTACACAACTTTTACACAACTTTAATCTGAGTTCTATCTAAAAGTAGTCTTTATATCTTATCTACAGTATCTGATTAGCGAAGAGGTGTAAGTAGAAAAGAAGGTGCATATGAATGGTTTCCCCTTCAAGTAAACTCGGGTTTAGTAATAAACTCATCAAAGCGTTAGCTTCAGATAAAAGGTTAAATATTCTTATACAACTTATGTTACGGCGTGAGACTGTAATGGGTCTCTCTAAAGAGCTAAGTATTCCGAAATCAACAACCTATGATAATTTAGTCGTATTGATCGATTCTGGTTTAGTTAAGAAGAATGAAGGGAATAAATGGGTTTATTATGAGTTAACGACAAAAGGACGTGAAATAATTCAAAATATCGTCTTAAAATCCCCTATAACCACCCATTGAGCAAAACTGC
>DAQG01000050.1 GCA_002502785.1 Methanothrix harundinacea
CACATAAAACAGCGAGGAGCCACAAAAGAGATACCCTTGAAGCGAAGACCGTCAAAGGCGGTATCGTTTATCCAACACCTTGGAATCAACTCGAAGCAGGTATTCTTTTCGGACTCGGACTTCCTCTCTTAGTATTTCGAGAATCTGGTATCAAAGGAGGGATATTCGACCCCGGAGTGACGGATGTATTTGTCAACCAAATGCCCCAAAGAAATATTGATGCCAATAAACGTGATGAACTTAGAGACGTCTTCCTCAAATGGCAATCCAAAGTCCGTGAGCATTACTACCGAGATAGCCGGCCAACGACAGGTATGCGGTAATTTTGCTATCAGTTGTACCATTTCTTAACGAATTTAGCAGGTGAATAAATGATCATCATCCGAGAAGAAACGCCCGAAGACATCGAGGCGATCAGGCGGATCAACGAAGAGGCCTTCGGCCAGCCGGCAGAGGCCGAGATCGTCGACAAGCTCCGGGAGAGCTGCAAGAACATCCTCTCTCTTGTGGCGGTCCAGGGAGGAGAGGTGGTGGGCCACATCCTCTTCAGCCCGGCGACGATCGGAGGAGAGGGTGCGGCCCTGGAGGTCGCAGGCATGGGCCTTGCGCCGATGGCGGTGCTGCCGAAATGCCAGGGGCAGGGGATCGGGTCGCTGTTGATCCACAACGGGATAAAGATGCTGAGGGAGAGAGGCTGCCCCTTCATCATCGTCCTCGGCTACCCTGAATACTACCCCCGCTTCGGCTTTGAGAGGGCGTCCCGCTACGGCATCCACAGCCAGTGGTCGGAGGTCCCCGATGAGGCCTTCATGATCCTGATCCTCAACAAGACGGCTATGGTCGGCGCCTCTGGCGTTGCACGGTATAGAAAGGAGTTCGACGAGGCGATGTGAAAATATGAAGAGGCGATGAAGCGCACGGGCTGTGGGCTGTTGCCCGCAAGCCTCAGCGCCGAATTTGGGTAGAGGTTGATAAGGATCGGGTGGATAAAAGGAGTTCTAAGAGTTCTATTTCATTTCATGTTCTTATTCCTGAGATACAACGCCCCCCATATCAGGCCTATGACCACCGTAGCTGTGAAAGCCAGAGCGCTTAATAATATGCGATCTTGAACATATAAAATATAGCTTATTATTAAGCCGGCTATGCCAAACAAAATCATATTTTCATCGCGATTCATCTTTATCCGACCTCAAAAGTCTCGATCAATTTTCGCCGTGATGGAATAGATTGAATGGATTAGATTGAATGGACTCAGATTCCTCAAGCTACCGCTTCTGGACGTCCTCCCTGGTCCTGCGCCGCGACTTGAGGGAGAGATCACGCCCTGATGCCATTGAGAGCCTTCTCCACTCCACCAGGTGATGGACCTGTTCGATGATCCTGTCCAGACACTGTGCTTGCATCTCGGGCGTCAGCTTGCCGGAATCGAGCTCTTCCAGAAAATCGGCGAGCTTCTTTCTGATGAGAGACGCCTCGGCATCGCCCTTGTACCTCGAACAGATCTCGTCCAGCTTTTGCATGGAGCTGTTCAGAGACTCCCGGCGCCTTTCGCCCACCACCGGCTCCGCATCCGGCGTCTGCCCCGACATCTTGATCTTCGCCTTCTCCTTCGCTCGCTCCTTTGCCCCCTCCTTGGTCCCCTCCACCGATTCTTTTGCCCTCTTCAAAAGCGCCTCAACGTCCTGAAAGAGATAACCGCTCGCCTCGACCACCGTACCTTCCTCCCTAGAACAATCCAAGGTAGCGCATCGCAAGGTATACCATGTAGACGCCCCCGATGAAGAGCGAGATCGTGGCGCAGATGGAAGCGATCCACATGATGAAATAGATCTTGACCCGAACGTCCTTCTTATTCAACATCCGTTCCAGATAATAATCTTCATGCAAAGATCGCACCACCTTTATCCTTCAATTCAGGAAGTGGAAATTAGGAATGCATACTGAGTGGCCGAGGGCAGCTCTCTTCTCAGCCTGCGTATGTCAGGCCTGAATATCACAATCTCGTCCGTGGTCTTCCTCTCCTCCCCGAGGATCGCCTGCACGATGTCGCAGTATACCCGGCCCCTTATCCTGGCGGCGGAACGGCCGTAATCGGGAGCCATTTCGATCAGGATGGGAAGCTTGAGCCTTTCGGCCTCCTTTCCCCATTTCGATCCCACCATCCTCTCGATCGCCTCGAGCTCCTCTCTCCTGATCCTGTGGGTGGACCCATCCCGACAAACGACTCTCGGCTTCTCCTCCTTCAGCAGCTCTCCGAGGGCCTTTCGCTCCACCGGAAGGTGATCGTTCAGCGATCTGACCAGCTTTGCGAAGACCCTCGATTCCGGGTCCATCTCACCTCCTTATGCTCGGGATTATGGGGATGAGCATCATGACGCCTATGAGCTCCTCTTTTTTAACCGATCCATCCACCCCTGCCACAAATAGCGCATGATCCGCCGAACGGTCCAGCTCGACGGGCATCGCTATCTCCTCGCCGATGCTTATCACCTGGCCGATCCCGTGCCGGCCGTAAGGGCTTATCAAAAGGATGGTATTTCGGGGTATCTCCACTTTTTTTATCTTCACCGGCTTTGCATCGCCCGACCTGAACTCCTTGTCCTCCTCGGCGATCAGATAGTCTACCCGACAAGTCTCTTTGATGGCGAAGTCGAAAGGCACCCTCTTCTTCTCGTCGATCTCCTCGATAATTTTCTTTACCCTGTGGGTAATAGCAGGCATCTCTTCACCTCAGGCCGCCTCTGCCCCTTCCTCGCCCGCCTCAATCGCAGCTTTGATCTTCTTGAGACGGGTGAAGTTCTCCCTCTCCATCTCGGCAAGCCGCATCCTGATGTGAATCGCGGTCGCTTTGAGGCGTGGTATAACGATGTACTCAAGGGCGTTAACCCTCCGCTTCGTTTTGATCACCTCGCTTGCCAGACTCTGCACGCTCTGCTGCACCTCAGCCAGTTTTATCACTTCACCGATGGCCTCCTCGAAGTTCCTGGCTGCGTCGTCCACCTTGGAAGAGGTATCTGCAAAGCCGTACCCCCTATCGATCATGCTCCTCTTGACATCCTCAGTGGTGATCATCGGGACTTTTACGCCCATGATGTTCATGGTGTCGACATCGACTTTAATCTCTTGACCTGTGACCTGGGAGATTTGCCATACGGCGTCTGGACCCATCACCGCCTGGGCCATGAGCAGATCCTTGAAAGCCTCTGCAAGCTTCTCATTTGTGCTGTCACGCGACTCATGGACCCTCTGAACCACATTCAGAAACTCGGAGACCAGAGCATCTCGCTTCTCTTTCAGGAGTTTATGCCCCTTCTCGGCGAGCTTTATTCTTCGCCCCAGCTTCAATAGCTCCATTCTGGTGGGGCTTATCCCCTCAATGATCTCTGCCATCTAATCGAAACCCCCTCACGAGGCTAGGCGGTTCTGTGCTTCGGGTGATACTTCTTGATGTACTTCTCGTCGATCCTCTTCAGCTCACCCTCGGGCAGATCTGTCAACAGCTCCCATCCAAGATCGAGGGTCTGCTCGATGGTCCGGTCCTCGTCTCTTCCCTGGGTCACGTACTCCTTCTCGAAACGATCTGCGAACTTGAGGTAGAGCTGGTCTCGCGTTGAGAGCGCCTCCTCACCTACGACCGCCACCAGATCTCGCATATCGCGCCCCTCTGCGTACCCTGCATAGAGCTGGTTCGATACGCCGGAGTGGTCCTCCCGGGTTCTCTCCGGACCGATCCCCTCGTTCATCAGCCTTGAGAGGCTGGGCAGAATGTCCACCGGAGGGTAGATCCCCCTTCTGTGCATCTCTCGGCTCAGCACGAACTGGCCCTCTGTGATGTAGCCGGTCAGATCGGGTATCGGATGGGTGATGTCGTCATCAGGCATGCTGAGTATCGGAACCTGCGTGATCGAACCTTTGGAACCACGAACCCTGCCAGCACGCTCGTAGTGGGTCGCAAGGTCGGTATACATGTAGCCAGGGTACCCTCTCCTCCCGGGAACCTCTTCTCTTGCAGCAGATATCTCTCGCAGCGCCTCACAGTAGTTCGTCATATCCGTCAGCACCACCAGAATATGCATATCGCAGGTGTAGGCGAGGTACTCGGCCGCGGTGAGAGCCATCCTAGGCGTGATGATCCTCTCGATGGCTGGGTCGTCTGCGAGATTGATGAAGGCCACTATCCTCTCAAGCGCTCCCGTCCTCTCGAAATCCCTCATGAAGAAGCTCGCCTCTTCGTGAGTGATCCCCATGGCGGCGAAGACCACAGAGAAGGGCTCTTCAGTGCCTCGAACTTTAGCCTGTCGTGCTATCTGTGCCGCAAGATCGTTATGCGGCAATCCCGCACCTGACATGATGGGAAGCTTCTGGCCGCGCACCAGCGTGTTGTTCCCATCGATCGTCGAGATCCCCGTTTGGATGAACTCGTTGGGGAAGGCCCTAGCGGTGGGGTTGATGGAAGCGCCTGCGATATCGAGGTACTCCTCGGCTATGATTTCAGGACCTCCATCTATAGGCCTTCCGAGGCCATCGAAGATCCTGCCCATCATGTCCATCGATACCGGCATCCTCATGATGTCCCCGGTGAACCGCACCTTTGTTGATAGCGTATCAATCCCGCTGGTCCCCTCGAAGACCTGAACCACAGCGACGCCCTTTCGAGATTCCAGCACCTGACCTCGCTTGGTACTGCCATCGGGTATCACCACGTCCACTATCTCACCGTAGGCCACGCCCTCAACGCCTTCTACCACCATGAGGGGACCTGCCACCTTGGTGACTGTCCTATATTCCCGAGTTGTGGTTTTTGCCATCTGATCTACCCCTCCAGTGCAGAGAACTGGTTCTCGATCGCCTTGAGCATCGCTTCGTATCGGTCTGGAAACTCCGCATTGGGCACATACTTCATCCTGGCGATCTCATCTTTCACCTTGATCGTCTCGATCTTTGCAATAGACGCTCCAGCATCCATCGCCTTCAACGCCCTGTCATAGAAGGCGAGGATCGTTCTTGCCATCATCAGCTGCTTCTCCTTGGAACAGTAGGAGTCTATCTCGTGGTAGGCGTTCTGCTGGAGGTAATCCTCCCTCACCATCCTGGAGACCTCAAGCACCAGCCGCTCCCTCTCCGGCAACGCGTCTGCGCCTACCAGCTGCACTATCTCCTGGAGCTCCGCCTCCTTTTGGAGGAGCACCATCATATCTGTCCGAACTTCGTAGAAGTCCTCTGAAACGTTCTTTTTGTACCAATCTCCGAGCACATCTAGGTAGAGAGAGTAGCTTCGAAGCCAGTTGATGGCCGGGAAGTGTCGCCTGTCTGCCAGTGTCGAGTCCAAGGCCCAGAAGACGCTGACGACGCGAAGCGTGTTCTGAGAGACGGGTTCTGAAAGATCGCCGCCCGGTGGCGATACCGCACCCACCAGGGAGACCGAACCTTTCCGCTCCTCGCCAGATCCAAGAGTTATCACACGTCCACTCCTCTCGTAGTAATCAGCCACCCTGGACGCGAGGTATGCTGGGTATCCCTCTTCACCGGGCATCTCCTCGAGCCTGCCCGAAACCTCCCTCATCGCCTCTGCCCAGCGTGACGTCGAGTCCGCCATCACCGCCACGTCGTAGCCCATGTCTCGATAGAACTCGGCGAGCGTCACCCCCGTATAGACCGATGCCTCTCTGGCAGCCACCGGCATGTTGGAGGTGTTGGCGATGAGCGTAGATCGCTCCATCAGCTTCTCGCCTGTGGTGGGATCGTCCAGGTGCGGGAAGGTGTCCAGAACCTCTGTCATCTCGTTTCCGCGCTCGCCACACCCGACGTAAACGACCACCTGAGAATCGGCCCATTTGGCAAGCTGATGCTGAGAGACGGTCTTGCCGGTGCCAAACCCGCCCGGAATGGCTGCAGACCCACCCTTTGCCAGCGGGAAGAAGGTGTCGTATATCCGCTGACCTGTAAGCAGGGGCACGAAGGGGTCGAGCTTCTTTTTGTAGGGCCTAGGCACCCTGACGGGCCACCGGTGAGACATGGTGAGATCGACCTCTTTTCCGTCCTCCTTGGTCAGGGTTGCGACGGCGTCGGTTACGTGGAGCTTTCCTTCCCGTACCTTCGTCAGCCTTCCGCTGACCCCTGGCGGAACGAGAATTTTGTGGGTGATTGCCTTAGTCTCAGGCACCGTGCCGAGAACGTCTCCCGCCTCAACTGAAGAGCCTTCAGTTGCAACGGCGGTGTAGTCCCAGACCGTTTCGGGATCTAGAGGCGGTACTGTCAGCCCACGGGTGATGTAATCTCCCGCCGCTTCTCTCAGCCCCTCAAGAGGCCTCTGGATCCCATCGTAGAAGTTTCTCAGGATCCCTGGGCCAAGGTCCGCCGTCAGTGGCGACCCTGTTGTTTCCACCGGTTCGCCAGGTTTTAGCCCCTCAGTCGCCTCGTAGACCTGGATATAGGCGCGATCGCCATCAAGCCGAATGGTCTCACCCATCAGGCCGATATCTCCAACCTTGACCACTTCGTACATGACGCAGCCTTTCACGTCTTCGGCAACCACGAGAGGTCCAGAAATTTTATAAATGCGTCCTGTAATGCTCAAACGATTATCCCTCCTTTAAATCTCTACACCTATGGCGGTCTTGATCAGAGCCTTCAGTGGATCGACCTCACGCACGATAGGCCCGCTTTTGTCCGGAATCTCCACCAGAATCGGAGTGACAGCTTTCTTGCCTTTGTTCACTTCATCTATGGCCGAACGGTTTGCATCAGCCACCCGCTCAGTTATCGCTATAACACCAACCATTTCATCGGCGATCAGCTCCTTGAGGATGGCATCGATCGGCTCAGTAGCCTTGACCACGTAAGAGCTGGTCACTCCCCCCAGCCTGAAACCGCTCACAGTATCCGAGTCGCCGATAACGACTATCTTCATAGCGCTCAAGACCCCACCTTCATGATGAGACTGCGTATTTCGTCAGGGGAAAGGCCAGACTCTATGCCTCTCGCAAGAGTTCTGACGTTTCTGATCTCCATCTCCTTCATGGAGAGATAGCCGATCGCAGGACCGATCCCGAAGGGCTGCGTGATGGAGATGTTCTTGCCAACTCTGACAAGGTGACCATCAAGAGCTAGCTCGATCGGCAGGATAGATCCCGTCGATTCGTACTCTGGAACTGCCCCCAGCACAGGCTGGTAGTACTTGGTCCCCTCAAGCGCTGCCACGACGTTGTCAACGCTATCCACTTCGAGAATCCCCTTGATCAAGCTCTCTGCGAGACCTCCCCCACTCACCAGGTAGCTCTCTATGCTTCCCGCAGCCAACCCGTCCTTCTTCGCCCTGAAGACGAACTTCAGGTTTACCACGTCTATGTTGGTCGCCAGGTAATTCTTCAGAGAAAGAAGGTTCTCATCGAGCGGCTGGCTCGTCGCATCCTTCCACGCATCTTCATAAAGGATTTTATCAAGCCTCGCTTCGAAAACCGTGAGGTTCCTGGTCTGATCAAAGAGTTGGAGAGACTCGGCCAGGCGGGAGTAAGGGGTGCCATCAAGGTTTGAAATCACCTCTTCCAAGCTTCTGGCCTCGGCCAGCTCACCGATCTTTGATGGGTTCAACTCGCCCACTGGCACGAGATCTGCCCGAACATCGTCGGGAGATCTTCCGGCATAGACCCCTCGCAAGATCAGCTTGATATTGTAGACATCCCACTTCCTGAGAAGCACGGTCAGTATCTTTTTCAAGTTCAGCGGCACCATCATGACCACTTCTCTGTACGAATCTGCGGTGTGTCTATTCAGCGCCCTCTCGATAGCCTCGGATCGCTCCTCCATCATCTCACGCAAGTACGCAGAGTACTCTGTCGTCTCCAAAGCCGCCACGACCTCTGCCAGGGAGGATGCCTCGATCATCTCCTTGAGCTTCTCCTCCGGGATGATCCTGCTCGACATCACCTGGATCCGAGAATTCGAGTAGGCGTAGTTTGCGATCTCGATCACCCGAAGGAGGATCGGCACAAGTATGATGAGGCCGACAACAAGAGCTACTGCTAGCGCTACAGCGAATAGGGGCGGAAACGAAGAAAAGCCGAGGCTCGCGGCCAACTCTTCCAGCGTCACGATGCTCCCCCGAAGAGTATCTCGGCCACCTTGAACCTCAGCTCGCTTCTGAGCCTGCTGATCCTGGACTCGATGGTGTTATCGGCCTCTATTGAGCCGCTCTTGCTGCGCACGATAGCTCCGCCGATGGTGGTTATAGTCTCCTCCGAGAGGACGAGCGTGGCATCCTTGCCGGTCGTCTTTGAGATCTCCTTGCCAAGATCAGCCAGGATCTTCCCTGAGAGGAGGGGCCTGTCCTTTTCCCTCACCAGCACTTCGAGAGGACCGCCACCCACCACAACTCCCGACTCCACGACCAGTTTTTTGAGAATGCCGCTATATTCCGGTGCACC
The DNA here is from genome assembly GCA_002502785.1 of Methanothrix harundinacea. GTDB lineage: Archaea > Halobacteriota > Methanosarcinia > Methanotrichales > Methanotrichaceae > Methanocrinis > Methanocrinis harundinacea_A. Next base: position 8,427 of record DAQG01000050.1, read on the forward strand.
TGCCAATTTTTTCAACCTTTCTTCCGCGTCCCCAAAGGCCTTCTTTATGAGATCCTCCTTCACATCGAATATCTCTCGCTTGACCTGCATCTTCGCATCTGCCAGGACCCTTTGCTGTTCCCTTTCAGCTTGCTGTTGCCCCTTTGCCAGTATCGCCTGTCTCTTCGCCTGTGCCTTCTTCTCGGACACTCCCTGGATCTCATCAGCATCTTTCCGGGCTTCCTGAAGGATCAATTCAACCTGGGCATCTGTGATCCTGACAATCTCATGGACGATCTTATCGGCCCCTTCAGAACCCATGACACATCACCCGTGAGTTACGCGCCCAGGAGTTTGAGGCCAACCAGGATCAGGATCGTTATCAGCAGGCCAAAGACAGCGAAGGTCTCGGACATGACGGTAAGGACCATGCACTTGCCGAAAGCTCCAGGCTCCTTTGAGACGGCCCCAATGCTGCCGGCTGCGGTGATGCCCTGACCGATGGCCGAAAGCCCTGCAAGGCCGACTGATAAGCCACCGCCAACGGCGGCCAGCCCCATGATCAGCGCGGCGTTCTCCGGAGTGGTTCCAGTGAGGCCTGCCATTGTATTGGCGGCCGATTCGAATCCAGAGAATCCACCCAGAATGCCCGTTCCGATCATTATCAGCACTGCCCCAAGAAAACCGTAAATGCCCTGGGTCTGGGGAAGCGCCTGAAAAACAAGGGCCGTTCCGAACTTGTTCGGATCTTCCGCGATCGCTCCCGCGCCCGCAGCACCGGCGATGCCTACGCCGATACCAGCGCCAATGGCGGCCGCACCCATCGAGATGCCTGCTCCTACTGCGGCAAGAGCCACACCTGTGCTCACATCCAACATACTTTTATCCTCCCTAATTATCAACGCGTACGATAATCTAACAACTTCAATATTTTTCAACTCGGCTTCAGATCGCTACTCTCTGGTCAGCTCCCGTCTGATCCTGTAAGGCCTGTACTCAGATCCTCCACCTTCGTAAAACTTACTAAAAAACTCTACATAGTGCAACCTTATCCCGTGCACAAAACCACCAAGACCGTTCATCCCCCAATTGAAGATGTGCCCGATGACAAATACCAGTGCAGCCAGCACGATTCCGATGATCGGAACGCTCTCCACCATGGACGAGAGGATGTTCACGGTCATCGCTATCCCGCTCGTGGCCAGGCCCAACGCCAGAAGCCTGGCGTATGATAGCACATCTCCGAGGTACCCGGTGATGTCGAAGAAGAAGAGCGGCCCGTGGACGATGGCGACGAGTAAGACGCCGATCAGGATCAAAACCGCACCTATTAACTTCGTATCCATCATGAGGAGCGCAACGCCAACCTGAATACAGAAAAGCCAGAACTGGTCTCCAAAGGCATCTTTGTACTCCTTTCGCTGGACGTTCTCCTTAAACCCGAGGAGAAGGCCGAGGTTCAGGTGGATCAGTCCGATCACCAGAACAAGGATCAAGAAGAGCTGCACGTCAACCATCGGATCGAAGATTATCGGTCTTAACGCCGTTATTCCCAGATACTTTAGCGCAAAGTCGCCGAGATACCCTCCCGTCAGGATGCCGAAAACGATCGTTGTAGCCCCGATCGCTGTGAAGATCACGCCGAAATCCTTGAATGATGAGCTGTACCTCCCACCGCCTCGAAGTAGGAGCAACCCCAAGACCGTCATCATCACGCCGTATACGGCGTCCGTCAGCATAATCCCGAAGAAGAGCATGAAGGCCGGCGCCAGCATGAAGGTCGGGTCGATCTCGTTGTACTTGGGACGGCCGAAGAGCTCCGTAAGCACCTGGAAGTGTCTGATGAACGGTGGATTCTGAAGGTACACTGGAACGTCCTCTGGCAGAGGGTTCGGGTTGCTCTCCTTGACCACCGCGTATCCCTTGGTGACCTTCAAGACTTCATCCTTCACAGAATTGATCGATTTTGCGGGTATCCACCCCTCCAAGATGAAGGTCTCATCAGTTCTCATGAAGTTCGTCTCAACGTCGAGCCTATCTCGCTCGATCAAAAGAAGCTCCCGATGTGCCAGCAGCTTGTCTCTCCAAATCTCGGCGATCTTTGTGATCTCGGCCCTGAGAGATTCCTCTTCAGAATTGAGAGATGCGATTCTTTCACCAAGTGTCGAGAGCGCATCTGCAGGCGTTCCGGACAACCCGCTCACGTCAATCCTTTCAAATCCGAGCCTTCTCAGAGAATCTGAGACGTCTTTTGACGCCTCGGATAGCGCAGCCACCAAGACGACAGATTCGGTCTCTGAGATAGCCTGGGACCCAATGTAATAGACCCCATTTGTTATCTCTGAGAGCTTGCTGGAGATCTCGCCGACGTGCTCTCTCGGCGCAACGCCGATGAGAACGGTGAGATGATCCGTTTTGACGACATCAGCCAGATCAACCTTAAAATCTCGTATCTTCTCAAGAGATTCCACCTTGGCGGATAGCTCTCCAAGCTCCGATGTCGCTCGGTTAAGCCGCTCCTCAGGATCTTTTACGGTCGAGTTAACTTCTTCCAGCAGGCTATCCGCCCTCTCCAGCAGTTTCGTCCCGTAGACATTTTCAGCTACAATCACCTTTGGCGGGGATGGGCTGAAGAGCATCTTGAAGAAGTTGTCCTCGGGAAGGGGAGAGACCGCATCGAAAAAATCTAGGATTTTGTTAAAAGACATGACCTGGGCGGTAATCTGCCTGATAGCCGGATCGGAAGGATGATTTTCCAGAAGCTGTGCCCATTCGGGCGATTCCATCGTCCGGTCTACGTCGGTCATCTGAACGACGCCGAGTTCGTGCAGCCTCTTCATCAGGGGGTACTTGTACTTGCTCAACGCGATGATATGCAACCGTTTCATCTGGACTGGTCGAAGCATCCAATCACCCGATAACTTGTGTCGCTACAAATTCTCCAGCGTCGGAGATCTTCGACTGCGCCCTATCTGCAAGCTGTCGTGCTTCATGCTTGCCATCGGTGATTATCTCGTTGGCGGATCTCTTAGCCTGCGAAAGTGTATCGTCGATGAGCGCCTCAACCTCAGCATTTGCCTCTTCAATTGACTTGTTGACCAGCTCCTCCGCTGCCTTATTGGCTTTGATTACCAGCTCTTCAGCGTCCTGCCCGGCGCGTTCGAGCTTGGATAGAGATTCCCTCTCTGCCCCTTTCACCATTTTCAGCGTCTCAAAGACCATCGCAGTCCTCCTAAAGACGGACCACAGCAAATCTTGCATCAAATTTATGATCCATCACGATTATACGTGTACAAATCACATATTAAACCTTTTTGGTCAAGAAATACGCACGTGAATACAAAATATCTATCACGATTAACAATTATAATTATTAATCGTGATAATTGCAGACGTTTTGACCTGTATAATAGTTTCAGATAGGCAAATATTTGAAAAGAAGTTCTGTAACATTAATTTGCTAAATATTTCCAACAAATCTCATATTTAGCAATATTAAGAGAAATATATGGCCCTATTCTTGCAAATATTGTATTATTTGGCGAGATTTGCAGATATGTCGGAACTAAGATCTGATCTGTATTGAAATTTTGATTTATTTGTAATTCAATTCAGATCGATTCAAGGTTATCGCTTTCAAAGATAGCGGTTTTTCTCCATCTTTCCGGATAGATTATGAAAAAGGTCATAAAATGTTGGTTTGAGAGGACCCATCCGACATTTGGATGAATAATTACCTTATATAGCATGTAAGAAAAATAATTTTTCAGATTTTATTAAAAACCAAGTAATTTATGCAAGTTGAACTGGCAAAAAACACATATACCATCACTATTAATAATGATCATTATTGATAATGAAGAATTGCTGAGCAGGTGGGTATTGTGGCTATCATTAGAACGGGATTGGTTGTAGGATTGATATTATTGCTAATAATTCCATCAATTTTAGCAAAAAATGAGACTACAACCCCAGAAGATGGCTGGGTGAGAACTTTCGGCGGGGCCGGTGAAGATGTGGGAACTTCGGTCCAAGAGACGAGTGATGGTGGCTATATAGTCACAGGTAGCACGACATCTCACAGAGAGAACATCGCCTATTCCTGGCTGATAAAGGCTTCCCGAATAGGCGAAATCTGGCTCATCAAAACGGATTCGGAGGGAAATTCCCTTTGGGAAAGGACGTTTGGCGGGCTGGGCAAGGATATCGGTTTCTCGGTACAGCAGACCAAAGATGGCGGCTACATCGTCGTGGGTGCTACAAAACCACACATGATTGGCGATTACGATATCTGGCTGATCAAGACCGATTCAAATGGAAACCCCGAATGGGATAGAATCTTTGGCGGGAGGGGCAACGACTGGCCCAATGCAATCCAGGAAACGGCCGATGGGGGCTACATCATCACAGGCGGCACAGAATCATACGGCGCTGGAATTAATAACGCTTTTTTGGTAAAGACCCCTCGCAACGCGGACCTCTGGCTGATCAAGACGGATTCGGAGGGAAATTCCGTCTGGGACAGAACCCTTGGCGGATCTGGCTTTGATGAGGGCGCATCCCTTCAGGAGACGAAAGACGGCGGCTACATCGTAACAGGCTATACAACCTCCCACGGAGCAGGTGGTAGCGACATATGGCTGGTCAAGACGGATCCGAGAGGACACGAACTATGGGAGAGGACCTTCGGCGGACCAGGCGAAGACGTTGGCTTTTCTGTCCAGGAGGCAAAAGATCTCGGTTACATCATCACAGGTGGCACAGAATCTTATGGCAGCGGCGGCAAAGACGTCTGGCTTATCAAGACGGACTCAAACGGGACGGAAGAATGGGACAGAACCTTCGGTGGACCAAGTTTTGATGAGGGCTTAGCTGTCCAGGAGACGAAAGATGATGGATATATCATTGCAGGTTACACAATGCATCACAATGAGGGTGCGGTACACTCCTGGCTGTTAAACACGGCTGACAAAAGTCGTGTCTGGCTGATCAAGACCGACTCGAAAGGAGATATGGAGTGGGACAAAACCTTCGGCGGAGAAGGGAACGACTGGGCCACAGCAGTCGACAAAACAGCCGATGGTGGTTACATCATCACTGGCGGTACAGAGTCCTACGGTGATGGCAGTAAAGACATCTTGCTGATAAAGGCAAGTGGCGGGTAGTGTGGTGAATTTTCGCCGGATGCCTCGATCCCGGTGCTGGTTCGAAGGGTGTAACTGAAGTGATTTGGATTAGATGGCAGGACCCAGATACAACCCAACGGGAACCAGCACCTTTAACCCTTCCCTCTGAGTTGCCTCCAAAATTTTGGTGCAAAAAATGAAGTTAGGGATTGAAATTGCCCCCAAAAAATTGAGGGCAAGACCACTTGGGAGGGCTTCCATTTCTTCGTGTTCGAGATCTGCTCATTCCGTCACACTGCAGCTTTTGCATACGTCCTGATCGTTCTAATCTCCTGTGCACCCAAAACGATCATGATAAGACCGAATATCGATTCAATCCCAAACCCGCCAGCGCTTACATTTATAAGACCGGCGAAGAGCAAGGCCATTCCAAGGGGGATGAACATGCTGCGTTCCTGAATGCCCAGCGCCGACGCGCCAAATATCACCAGGACTATACCCCAGACGGGATCCAGAAATCCTGAGAGCATGATGCCAAAAATCCCGATGGCCACAAGTACAGAGCCCCAAACACGAAGGTCTCTCTTCATTTCAGCGACGGTCTTATTTGGCACAGCTGAAGGGAGCCACCTCGGACGTGTCGAGTAGCCTTCAAGCCAATTTGTGCGAAATACGATCGCACCTAACAGCACAAATAAGAACCATTTAGATATACCCCTCTCCAGATTT
>DAQG01000104.1 GCA_002502785.1 Methanothrix harundinacea
CACATTCGGCACGCTGCCAAAAACTCGGAGAAGGTTTGATGTGGCTTGGGGAAGATCCCCCCCACCCCTGGCAGATCAGCCACCCAAAGCCCGACTCGCCTTCCCGTCGCTCTTTATTTCAGCTCCATATCCCCGAGCCGCAAGCCCGAATCGGTGATCTCGCCCACGAGCTTGCCGTCGGTCATATCGAGGACCGTGTCCACGTCACCCTCCGGCAGGACGAAGACCCAGCCCATCCCCATGTTGAAGGTCCTGTACATTTCGTCCTCGTCGACCCCGCCCTCCTCCTGGAGGAAGCGGAATATCGGCTGGGGCTCGATGGGGTCGTCGATCTCAAAGCCGAACCCTGAGATCCTGTGGAGCTTGAGAAGGCCGCTTCCGGTGATGTGGGCCATGCCGTGGACATCGGCCTTCTGGATAACTTCGAGCGCCTCCATGTAGATCCTCGTCGGCTCGAGGAGCTCCTCGCCGATCTTCTTCTTTGAGTAGGGCATCCTGTCGAAGTAGGTGTAACTCGACTCCTCGACGATCTTTCTTGCGAGAGAGTAGCCGTTGCTGTGAAGGCCACTGCTTGGAAGCCCCACGATCATGTCGCCCTTTTTGATCTTCTCGCCGGTTATGACGTCCTTTTTCCTGATCATTCCGATGCAGGTTCCCGCGAGATCGAAGCCGCGGATTATCTCGGGGAGCGAGGCCGTCTCGCCTCCGACGATGCTTATGTTTGAGATCTCCGCCCCTCGTTCGAGGCCGATGGCTATCTGGGCCGTCATCTCCGGGTCGACCTTTTCGAGGGCCAGATAGTCGACGAAAGCCAGAGGCTCGGCCCCTATGGCGAGAAGGTCGTTGACGTTCATCGCCATGCAGTCGATCCCGACGGTGTCCCACTTCTTCATCTCGTTTGCAATCAGGACCTTGCTTCCGACGCCGTCGGTGGTCATGGCGATAGCGTACTCGCCCATGTCGATGAGGCCCGCATAATGGCCGATATCGGTGATTGGGGCGCCGATCCCTTTCCTCCTACCGGTCATAACGCTCTTCATGGCGGAGATCGCCCTCTCTTCAGCCCTGATGTCGACGCCAGACTTTGCGTAAGTCAGCTTTTTCATACCTTTGCCTCTCCTTCAAGCCCGAACTCTCGATGCAGCTCCTGGACCGCCCTCTCGGCCTCCGCCATGCTCACAACGAAGGAGATGTTGTGCTCGCTGGACCCCTGGCTGATCATGAAGACGTTGATCTTAGACCTGCCCATGGCCCCGAAGACTCTTCCGGCAACCCCTGGGGTCCCCACCATCCCAGCCCCTACGACGGCGATCACTGCCACGTCTCGGTTGTGAGAGATCTCCTTGACTATGGTGGTGGGAAACTCCGCCCTCAGGGCGATTTCGGCGACCTCGACCTGGGGCTCGTCGACGACGACCGATATGTTCGCCTCGCTGGATCCCTGACTGATCATGGTTATGTTCACACCGGCGTTAGCCAGAGCCGAAAAGGCCCTTGCGGCGATACCGGGCGTCCCGATCATACCGGCGCCGGCTATCGTCAAGAGCGCCACGTTCTTCGAAAGGGTGACCGCCTTTATGATACCCTCCTTGGTCACATCGTCCTTCACGATCAAAGTGCCGGGGTCCTGGGGATCAAAAGTGCACTTTACACGGACTGGTATTCCGTTCCTGATGGCAGGCTCAATGGCCCTCGGGTGAAGAACCTTCGCCCCGAAGTAGGACATCTCCATCGCCTCTCGATAGGAGATGACTGGGATGTTCTTCGCCTCGGAGACGATCCTCGGGTCGGTGGTGAGAACCCCCGTAGTGTCCTTCCAGAACCAGATCTCGTCTGCTCCGATAGCAGCTCCGATGATCGAGGCAGAAAAGTCAGAGCCGCCCCTACCGAGGGTAGTGATGTTTCCCTTCTCATCTTCTGCGATGAACCCGGTCACCACCGGGACGCCCTCGATGGGAGTCAGTCTCTGGGCGAGGAGATCGTATGTATTCTCCAGGGGTTTTCCGTTCCCGTAATCACTGGTGGTGATGATCCCTGCCTCGCCCCCGGAGTAGTACCTGGACTTGAGGCCCAGGTCCCTCAGAACGCCGGAGAGGATCGGGGCTGCAAGCCTCTCGCCATAGCTGGATATCCTGTCGATGGACCTGGGCGAGAGCTCGCCCAAGTAGCAGATCCCGATGTAAGCCTTTTCCAGCTCGCCGAGCCTCTGGATGATGATCTCCTTCAGCTCCTTTACGATCGCAGGGTCCCTGACAGCCTCCATCAGGGCCTGGATGTGTCTTTTGCTCAGCCTGTCCACGAAGGTCACAATGTCCTCGACCTTGCCGCCGTTGGCCGATGCCCTGGCGCACTGGAGAAGGTCATCGGTGACTCCCCCCAGGGCAGAGGTCACAACGACGATCTCATTATCTTCGCTCAGGCTCTTTACAAGCTCTCCAACGTTTCGGAGCTTCGCCCCGTCGGCCACCGAGGATCCGCCAAACTTCATTACCAAGCGTGCCATCTTGAAAACCCTGTGAACGTCCCATCTCATCGATATAAGCTTTACTCACCGTTTTATAATTGAAATTGTATATCCAATTATGGTGGGCGTTCCTGGCGCAAACGGGGTCGGAGGTCATCTCCAAAAGCGGCGGTCCCGTGATTCTCCACATTGATGCTCTATGTGCTCATATATTTTCTATGCCCGGATTTGGGTCGCAACTGTTGACCATTGAAGACCGCAAACCTTTGGCTAATCCTTCTGTCCACACAAATGCCGTGCATGGGATCGGTTTTTGTGCTCTCTTTAAGCAGCCCGAACTCGCGAACCGGATTTTGGGCTATCTTTCAAACGCCATCTGGCGACGAAAAAATCGATCGTGGCGGCCGCTCGAAAGGCATCATCGAGGGCCGAAGGCTTATATAGGTGTACGAAAATGGAACCGAGACTCCAAGATTCAGAGCTTTATCTTAAATTTCGCGAGGCTTGATATGGGCAAGAGGAAGAAGATGGCTGAGCGCGTAACCGCGCTGATGGACAAGCCAGAGAAGATCAGAAATATCGGTATTGTTGCGCATATTGATCACGGCAAGACCACATTATCTGACAATCTGCTTGCGGGCGCCGGCATGATATCCATGGAGCTGGCGGGCAAGCAGCTATTTATGGACTTCGACGAGCTGGAGCAGGCCCGAGGGATCACGATCGATTCCGCTAACGTTTCGATGGTCCACGAGTTCAAGGGTGAGGAGTACCTCATCAACATGATCGATACTCCAGGTCACGTCGACTTCGGCGGCGACGTCACCAGGGCGATGCGCGCCGTGGACGGTGCAGTCGTCGTCGTGGACGCTGTGGAGGGCGCTATGCCCCAGACCGAGACGGTTCTGAGGCAGGCCCTGAAAGAGAACGTTCATCCGGTCCTGTTCGTCAACAAGGTCGATCGGCTCCTCAACGAGCTCAAGGTGGACAAGCAGGAGATGCAGCTTCGCCTCGGTAAACTGATCGACAACATAAACAAGCTCATCAGGGGCATGAACGAGGAGAAGTACAAGGCAGGCTGGAAGGTAGACGCCGCCGACGGGAGCGTAGCCTTTGGGTCCGCCCTTTACAACTGGGCGATCAGCGTTCCCCAGATGAAGAGTACCGGGATCGGCTTTGGCGAGGTCTACGACTACTGCCAGGTCGGAGACATGAAGACCCTCGCCGAAAAGTGCCCTCTCTACCTTGCAGTCAACGACATGGTCATCCGCTTCCTCCCAAGCCCCCTCAAGGCCCAGAAGGAGCGTGTAGCGGTCATATGGCACGGCGACAAGGGCAGCAAGCTCTACAAGTCGATGGAAGCCTGCGACCCCAAGGGCCCCGTTGCCTTCATGGTGACCGACATATCCGTCGACCCCCACGCGGGCGAGGTGGCAACCGGCAGGCTCTTTTCAGGAACCCTGGAGAGGGGTATGGAGTTATCCATCTCCGGCGTTGCAAAGCCGAACAGGGTCCAGCAGACGGGAATATTCATGGGCGCTGACAGGATCGAGGTCGAGAAGATCCCCGCAGGGAACATCGCGGCCGTAACGGGCCTGCGAGATGCCTTCGTCGGGTCGACCGTATCCTCGGACAGGGATGCTACGCCCTTCGAGGACATAAAGCACGTCAGCGAGCCCGTGGTCACTGTGGCCGTCGAGGCGAAGAACACCCGAGACCTTCCAAAGCTCGTGGAGGTTCTCAGGCAGGTGGCCAAGGAAGACCCGACCCTCAACATCACCATCAACGAGGAGACCGGCGAGCACCTGATGGCAGGGATGGGCGAGCTCCACTTGGAGATCGTCGCCTACCGAATCCAGAGGGACAAGGGCGTCGAGATCACCACCTCGCCTCCGATCGTCGTCTATCGAGAGTCGATCACAGGAAAGACTCCTGGGACCGTTGAGGGCAAGTCTCCCAACCACCACAACCGCTTCTACATTGAGATCGAGCCACTCGAGCTCGAGGTGGTGGAAGCGATCAAGTCCGGCGAGGTCTCCATGAAGATGGAGGAGCTGGAGCGGAGAAACATCCTGATCAGTAAGGGGATGGACAAGGAGGAGGCCAGGAACATATCCAGCATCTTCGAGTCCAACATCTTCATCAACATGACCAAGGGTGTCCAGTACCTTAGAGAGACGATGGAGCTGATGCTGGAGGGCTTCGTCGAGGCGACGAAGAACGGCCCCATATGCAGAGAGCCGGTCCAGGGCGTAAAGGCAAAGCTGATGGATATCAAACTTCACGAAGATGCCATCCACCGAGGGCCCGCCCAGGTCATCCCTGCGGTCAGGCAGGCGGTCCAGGCTGGCATACTCATGGCGAACCCCACACTCCTCGAGCCCTTCCAGAACGTCTTTATACAGGTTCCACAGGAGCAGATGGGCGGTGCCATGTCCGAGATCCAGGGCCGAAGAGGCATGATCTTGAGCATGGAGACCGAAGGCGACATGATAATCATCAAGGCGAAGGCACCGGTCTCAGAGCTCTTCGGGTTTGCAGGAGCGATTCGAGGAGCTACGGAGGGCAGATCCCTCTGGAGCACGGAGTTTGCCGGCTTTGAGCCCATACCACCCGCGGCGATGCAGGAGACCGTTCGTCGGATCAGGGGCCGCAAGGGTTTAAAGACCGAAATGCCTAAGCCCAGCGATTACCTGAAGGCTTGAGGCCTTCTCTGAAAAGATTTAAACGGAAGAGACGTGAATACTGAGTTGAAAGTTAACCGGAGGAGATAAAGATGGCATCACAGAAGCCACACATGAACCTGGCGTTCATCGGACACGTCGATCACGGGAAGTCCACTCTCGTAGGTAGGCTGATGTTCGAGACCGGCGCGGTTTCTCCACATATTATCGAGCAGTACAAGAAAGAGGCCGAGTCTAAGGGGAAGGGCAGCTTCGAGTTCGCCTGGGTCATGGACAGCCTGAAAGAGGAGCGAGAGAGGGGCGTCACCATAGACATCGCCCATCAGAGATTCGACACCGACAAGTTCTACTTCACGATCGTGGACTGTCCCGGACACAGAGACTTCATCAAGAACATGATCACCGGCGCGAGCCAGGCGGACTCTGCAGTTCTGGTAGTTGCAGCCCCCGATGGGGTCATGGCCCAGACTAGAGAGCACGTATTCCTCGCCAGAACCCTTGGGATCAACCAGCTCGTCATCGCCATCAACAAGATGGACGCTGCCAAGTACAGCGAGGAGCGGTACAAAGAGGTCAAGGACGAGGTCGGAAAGCTGCTTCAGATGGTCGGATACAAGGTCGCAGAGATACCCTTCATACCACTCTCTGCCTTCGTTGGCGACAACATCGTCAAGCTCGGTGACAACCTCAAATGGTACAGCGGACCCACCCTCCTTGAGGCGTTGAACAACCTGAAGGAGCCCGAAAAGCCCACCAACCTGCCTCTGAGACTGCCCGTCCAGGACGTCTACACAATCTCTGGTGTCGGAACCGTCCCCGTGGGTCGAGTCGAGACCGGGATAATCAAGAAGGGTGACAAGATCATCTTCGAGCCCGCCAACGTCACCGGCGAGGTCAAGACGATCGAGATGCACCACGAAGAGGCCGACCAGGCTCTGCCAGGCGACAACATCGGCTGGAACGTGAGGGGCGTTGGAAAGAAAGACATCAGGAGAGGCGACGTCTGCGGACATGTCGACTCGCCGCCCACCGTGGCCAAGGAGTTCACAGCCCAGATCGTGGTCTTGCAACACCCAAGCGCCATCTCCGTGGGTTACACCCCTGTCTTCCACTGCCACACCTCCCAGATCGCCTGTACCTTGACCGAGATCAAGGCCAAGCTCGACCCCAAGACCGGTGCGGTAAAGGAGCAGAACCCTGCCTTCATCAAGGCCGGCGATGCCGCCATAGTCACCGTGACGCCCACAAAGCCGATGGTCATCGAGAAGGTCAAGGAGATCCCACAGCTCGGGCGGTTCGCGATCAGGGATATGGGTCAGACAATTGCAGCGGGTATGTGCATGAACATCACCCCCCGCTAACTCAACTTTTTCTGGTGTTTGAGTTATGCAGAAGGCAAGAATACGGTTATCTGGAACCGACCCCCGCTCCCTGGACGAGATATGCAGCCAGGTTAGAGGGATCGCCCAGAGGACGGGCGTGCACATGGCAGGACCGATCCCGCTTCCGACCAAAAGGATGGTAGTTCCCACTAGAAAGAGCCCCGATGGGGAGGGGACCGCCACCTGGGACCACTGGGAGATGCGGGTGCACAAGCGGATGATCGACCTGGACGCCGACGAGCGGGCTCTTCGTCAGCTCATGCGGATCCAGGTTCCAAAGAACGTCAACATCGAGATAGTGCTGGAATCCTAGCTGGACTCGTAGTATAGTCTGGATAACACGGAGGCCTCCGGAGCCTCAGTCCCGGGTTCAAATCCCGGCGAGTCCGCTAAGACCCTTTTTTGTTTTGTTTTTGTTCGGGTTTTATTTTGTTTTGTATCGTTTAATTTTCGCGATCCTCGGCAAAAGGTTCATAGCCTTCGAGGATTTTGTTCCTCTCCCAGAGATAAGAATCGGCGTGGGATATCGATGATTACAGGAGAAGATGTGGATCATATAGGCTGGCTTGCCAGCATCAAGGTCGCCGAGGAGGAGAAGGAGGGCTTCGTCGCCTTGTTCAACTCGGTTCTAGATTACTTCCATCAGCTCGACGAGCTTGACACCGAAGATGTGGAGCCCACCTACCGGGTGGTCGACCTCACCAACGTCTTCCGGGAGGACGTGGTGACTGAGTCCATCTCCCAGGAGGAGTCGCTGAGAAACGCTCCGCGGAGGGAGAACGGCTACTTCAAGAGCCCCAGGATCGTGTGATTGCCATGTTGAGAGAGCTGAAGGAGAGGCTTGCGGCGGGAGCTTCGGCCGAGGACGTGGTCTATTCCCTCTTCGAGAAGATCAAAAAGAGCAAGCTGAACGCGTACAACAATTTGTCCGAGGACTCGGCCCTCGCCTGGGCCCGGGAATTTGACGATGCGCCCTGGTCCGGTCTTTTGGCCGGAGTTCCCATAGCCATCAAAAGCTGCATATCGACGAGTGGGATCGAGACAAACTGCTCGTCGAGGATTCTCGAGGGGTACGTCCCTCCCTACGACGCCCACGTCATAGAGCGGCTGAAGCAGGAGGGTGCGATCATCGTCGGCAAGACGAACATGGACGAGTTCGCCATGGGTACCTCCACCGAGACTAGCTATTTCGGCACGACGAGAAATCCCTGGGACACCGAGCGGGTCCCCGGCGGCTCCTCCGGCGGGTCCGCCGCGGCCGTGGCCGCCGGCGAGGCGCCGTGCGCCCTGGGATCAGACACAGGCGGCTCGATCAGGTGCCCCGCTTCCTTCTGCGGGATCGTCGGCTTAAAGCCCACCTACGGTCTCGTCTCCAGATACGGTCTCGTCTCTTACGCCAACTCTCTCGAGCAGATTGGCCCCCTCACTCTGAACGTCGAGGACGCGGCCCTGGTGATGGAGGTTATCGCGGGCCACGACCCCCGGGACTCAACCTCCGTAAAGTCCGAGGTCGGGTACCTATCGGGCCTGGACGGCGGCGTTGAGGGGCTCGTCTGCGGCGTTCCAAAAGAGTACTTCGGCGAGGGGGTGGACCCAAAGGTCGAAAAGTCGGTCTGGGACGCCATATCGAAGCTGGAGGATCTGGGGGCCTCCTGGAAAGAGGTTAGTCTTCCCCACACCAAGTACGCTCTGGCAGCCTACTACATTATCGCCATGAGCGAGGCTTCATCGAACCTGGCGCGGTTCGACGGTCTCCGTTACGGTTTGAGATTTGGGGCCGACAAAGACTGGCACACCACCTTCTCCGAGATAAGGGCCGCAGGCTTCGGCCCAGAGGTCAAAAGAAGGATCCTGCTTGGGACCTACGCCCTCTCCGCCGGCTACTACGGCAGGTACTACCTGAAAGCCCTCAAGGTGAGGACTTTGATCAAGCAGGACTTCGAGAGGGCTCTCTCTGCCGGCGGTGCGGACGTTCTGGTGACTCCCACCATGCCCTTCCCGGCCTTCAAGATCGGAGAGCGGATCGAGGACCCGTTGTCGCTCTACATGGCCGACGTCTTTACAGTCCCCATAAACCTGGCCGGGGTTCCGGCGATATCGGTCCCCTGCGGCTTTGCTGACGGCCTTCCCATCGGACTTCAGATAATCGGGCGCCACTTCGACGAGATTGGTGTCCTCAGGACCGCCAAAGCCTACGAGGATTCGACGCCCCACCACGAGACGGTCCCAAAGGAGGTGGTCTGAAATGGCCGAAAAGGACGTAATCATAGGCCTAGAGGTCCACGTCCAGCTGAACAAGCTGAACTCGAAGCTCTTCTGCGGCTGCTCGACCAGGTACCACGACGCACCTCCAAACACTCACACCTGTCCCGTCTGTCTAGGCCTGCCTGGAACCCTTCCTGTCTTGAACAGGGGGGCGGTCGAGTACGCCATCCGGGTCGCTCTCGCCCTCAACTGCGATATTCAGGGAGAGACCCTCTTCTATCGAAAGAACTACTACTACCCCGACCTTCCCAAGGCCTTCCAGATAACTCAGTACGACTTTCCGATCGGCCTTGGAGGCAAGATCCTGATCAAGGGCGATGACGGCGAGGAGAAGACGATCAGGATCACCAGGGTCCACATGGAGGAGGACCCCGGAAGGCTCGTCCACGCCGGGACTATCGACCGGGCCAAGTACACGATGGTCGACTACAACCGGTGCGGTATGGCCCTTTTGGAGGTGGTGACCGAGCCGGACCTACGATCTCCCAAAGAGGCGAGATCCTTCCTCGACAAGCTGAGAAACATTCTCGAGTACCTGGACGTATTCGACGGCGATCTCGAGGGCGCCATGAGGATCGACTCGAACATATCCCTCGTCGGCGGGGAGAGGGCCGAGGTCAAGAACATATCGAGCCATAAGGGGGTCGAAAAGGCCCTCGCCTACGAGATCACAAGGCAGAGGAGCGCCCGAAGGAGAGGCGTAGCCCAGGTTCAGGAGACCCGCCACTACGACGAGCTGAGGGGAATCACTGTAACCATCAGGACGAAGGAGGAGGCTCACGACTACCGCTACTTCCCCGAGCCCGACCTAGTCCCCATGAGGATCGCCGACTGGGTGCCGAGGGTAGAGGCCGAGCTTCCGGAGCTTCCCGACGCCAAGAGGGAGAGGTTTGTCTCGGAGTACGGGATCGCCGACGATCACGCGAAATCTCTCACCTCGGAGATCAGGGTCGCAAACTTCTATGAGCTGGTGGCAAAAAGGGCGTCGCCGAGGCTAGCCGCTGTCATGGTTGCCGACGTCCTCAAGGGTGAGCTGAACTACCGCGATGCGACTATCGACGATTTCAGCCCAGACCACATGGTCGAGATCCTAGATATGCTCGAGAATGGGAAAATCACGGATAAGGGGGCTGTCGAGGTGATACGCACCATCCTCGACCACGGCGGAGATCCGGCCGGGGTCGTCGAGGCGAAGGGGCTCGTCAAGGTCGAGGACGATGCCGTAAAGGAGGCTGTCCGGGCCGCGGTGAAAGAGTGCGCTCAGGCGGTGGCCGACTACAGAAGTGGAAACGAGAAGTCGATCAACTTCATCGTTGGCCAGGTTATGAAGAAGACTCGGGGAAGGGCGGATCCTGGCGAGGCGAACCGGCTTGTCAAGGAGGCTCTCGACGAGATGTGAGGTGTGAGGGCGATAAGCCCCCCCGCCTCGTCCTTCTTTATCAATTTCTTCCGTCTTCTTTTTTAGGCATCGTCCTTTGGGCCGTAGTGGATCCCCCAGAGCCACTCTCCCTGGCCCTGGGCGAAGACCCAGATCTGTCCCAACCCGTCGGAGACGGCTGTAGGTTGGCCAGATATCGAGCCCTTCAGGTTCTCGCCGTTCTCCCACGATTCGCCGTCGTGCCAGACGTGAATCAGTTCGTCTCCTTGACTTGCGAATAGGTCGATCCTGCCGTCTTCGATGACGATCCCAGGGGCTGAGTCGATCTTCTGGTTTATCGTCTCGATGGTGGCGTCCTCGGTCTTGGGGTCGAAGGTGACGTGCCCGATCCCGCCCCCCTGGCTCACGGCGAATATGTGGATCGTCTCCCCGTCGGAGGCCGCCGCCGGGGGCGAGGCGAAGGATCCCTGGAGGGACTGCCATCCCTCCCAGGAAGGGACCTCTCCCGATCCGACTGCGGGAAGGTCGGCAGAGTTCCAGACCAGTTTTTTGGAGTTGTCTAGGGCGAGGAGGAAGATTTTGTCCGAGAGGAGGACTGCAGCGGGCCTCGATCCGATCTCGCCCTCCATCTGGATCCAGTCCTCGGTCCGGTCGCAGGCGACGCCCCCCTCGGATCCCCAGCATCTCTTGTATAGGCAGTGGTTTGTGGGACCCCAGGTGAAAAGATGGTAGTCGCCGTCCAAGGAGCCTGTCGATATTGCAGCAAGCTCATACTTTCTGAAGTGGACGCCGCCGAGGTTCTTGTTGTAGGGTGGCGAGCCGAATACCTTGATCCAGTCTGACCAGGTTTCCTGGCCCTGAAGGCGGATGTGCCAAAGTTCGTTGTCGTTTCCACCTGTTAAGATGTCGACGATCCCCGGTCCCGGTGAGACGGCCACGGGAGCAGTGGTCAGTCTGACCCCCTTCAGGGAGATCCAGTTGGACCATTCGGTCTCGGTTCTGAACTGGACCCGTTTCACTGAGGGCAAAAGTCCCTGAGGTTCTGTGGACGTTCCAATGACCAGCACCGGTTCTGAGGTATCGTTACCGGTTCTGACTTTATCGAATTCCGCCATCTGACCCCACGACGGGCCCGCTAAGAGGAGCGCCGCCAGAAGGACGCAAAGGTAGGTTTTTGCCCTCAAAGTCATTTCGCCTCCAGGTCAGACTTGATCATGATCGTATATCCGATTTCCGCAGATCTTCAGGGATGAGGTAGCGGGGACCGTCGACGTCCGTCGACGGGGCTCGGCTGCATCGTTGATGCTCTCCGAATTCCCTGAGATGATCGATTGATATTTATCGTACAAGAGAGTGGGGGAGTTCAGGTAGATGGCCATGTTTGATTATTGGAATCCGCACATCGAACGCATGCCCGCAGAGGACCTCTGCAAGCTCCAGGAGGAGCGGCTCAAATCGATGGTTCATTACGTTTACGATCATTCTCCGTTCTACAAAGAGAGGTTCAAAGAGGCTGGGGTGGTGCCCGAGGACATAAAGGAACTTTCCGACCTGACGAAGCTTCCCTTCACATACAAGGTCGATCTTCGAAACACCTACCCTACGGGCATGTTCAGCCTGCCGAGAAACAGGATCGTGCGGTACCACGTCTCCAGCGGCACCACAGGAAAGCCGACGGTCGTCGGGTACACCAAAGACGACATCGAGATGTGGTCGGATTCTCTTGCGAGGGCTCTCACATCCATAGGCCTTGGCCGTGGTGACGTGATACAGGTAGGGTACGGATACGGTCTCTTCACCGGCGGCCTCGGCCTCCACTACGGGGCTGAGAAGATCGGGGCGACGGTTCTGCCCACGGGGACCGGGAATACCGAGCGGCAGATCATGCTGATGCAGGACCTCGGCAGCACCGCCATCGCCTGCACCCCCTCATACTTCCTCCACATAGCGGAGGTGGCGGAGAAGATGGGCGTTTCCATCAGGGACGACACGAGCCTGCGGGTTGGGGTCTTTGGCGCCGAGCCTTGGTCTGACGAGACCAGGAGGAGGATCGAGGAGGCGACGGGGATCAAGGCCTACGACATCTTCGGGACGAGCGAGATGAGCGGCCCCCTATTCACCGAGTGCCAGTGTCAGAACGGGATTCACGTCTGGTCCGACATGTTCCTCATCGAGGTGATCGACCCCAAGACCGGAGAGCAGCTTCCCGACGGCGAGACGGGGGAGCTTGTGATCACCACCCTGAACAAGTGGGCGATACCCCTCATCAGGTATCGGATCGGCGATCTGACGGTGATCAACTCCGAGCCCTGCGAGTGCGGCCGGACCCATCCGAGGCTGATGAGAATCCTCGGCCGGACCGACGACATGATCGTCATCCGCGGAATTAACGTATTCCCAAGCCAGGTGGAGTCGGTTCTGATGACGATTCCCGAGGTCGGCGACCACTACCAGATCATCGTCGACCGGAAGGGTCCCCTGGACATCATGAAGGTGATGGTGGAGGTGACGGAGACGGGCTTCAGCGACAAGATCGCAGACCTCATGTCCCTTTCCAAGATGATCTCAAAGGAGCTGAAGGGCGTTCTTAACGTTGTCGCCGGTGTGGAGCTGGTGGAGCCCGGTACGATCCCGCGGTCCGAGGGGAAGGCCGTGAGGGTGATCGACAAGAGGAAGGTCTGAACGGAAGACGGTAAAGAAGGCGAGAAAGCGGAAGACGAGAAAGGACGGGAAAAAGGAGGTGCGAAAAATGGTGGCAATTAAGCAGATATCGTTATTCGTCGAGAATAAGCCCGGCAGGATGGCCAAGGTTTCCAAGACCCTATCCGACGCCGGAGTGAACATCAGGGCCCTCACCGTCGCCGAGGCCGGAGACTTCGGGGTCATAAGGATGGTCGTCGACGATCCAGAGAAGGGCTACAAGGTCCTTCACGACAACGGCTTCACCGTCTCTGAGACGGAGGTTCTGGCCGTCGAGATGAAGGACATCCCCGGAGGTCTATACGAGATCGTGAACACTCTCGGGGAGAGCGACGTCAACGTCGACTACGCCTACGCCTTCGTCACCACCAAGGCCGAGCGGGCGATGCTGATCATCCGGGTCGACAACCTGGAGAAGGCTAGGAAGGTCCTGACCGGCGCCGGTATCAAGCTGGCGACGAAGGACGAGATACAGAAGATCTGAGTGGGCGGAACTGGCGCTCCGAGGAGATTGGGGCGCCATTAACCATCATCTTTGTTTATAATGGCACGATTGTGTTAATTATGAAAAAATATATCCAAGAAGACACATATTTAGGAGATATCCATGTTATTTGCAGGGAAGATATTAGTACCAATTTCATTAAATATGGTGAACTAAATAGTCTGGAAGAGTTAAATGACAAAATAGAAAGATGGATTAAGAATTATCGGCTGGATATATTACTTTTAAAAATACATGATGCAACTATTAATAGAAATGTAAATAATTTTGTAGCTGCGATGGTGACTAGATATGCGCTCTTAAATTCAAGTCTTTATACGGGATTCGATACTATTTCGGATGATGAATTTATACGCATTTGCCGTATGGTTGCAGAATATGTTATGTACGATCCTGAATTCGAAGAAAACTATGATACTAGGCGCATTAATACAGATGATCAAGAAAAACAGTGGGCATCATTTTTTCTTAGAAAATTTGGTAGCCAAACACGATTTAATGTGCCTCGTCGTAATCTGTTTGGCAGGATGCGTTATCTCTATGACGTTCTCTTGTATAGAGATGATGTACCAAAAATAGAAATAACTAGAGAATTTATGACACTTAAGTTTAAAGACAAATTTGGGATATCTGCCATAGATTTTATTAATATCGGTTATATTTTGTGTGCTGCGTCGAGAGGATCTACACTTGGATTAGATCGGGGTTATTTTGATGGGGCACGAGAAAAGGGTATCTGTGTACCGGATGATGGAGTCGTAAAGGTATGTTTAGAGCATGTTACTTGCAATACAAAAAACTTTAAAGATGTTTGCATAGAATCGGATTCGTTTGAAAGGCATCTTCGTGCTTATAAGCTAAATCCTTTGTTCAGTTATCCTTTGATTCGACCTTGGTATGGTACTGAACAAACGAGTCCAAATGAGGATAGATTCATAGCTCCTGTACAAGATCTGTTGATTTATAGGTTTACAACTGGATTATATTATCAATTGTTTGATGAATTCTCTCTGCAATTCTCTTCAGCTTTTGGATATTTATTCGAAGCATATGTCGGAGAAGTATTAAATTGGTGTCATTATGGAACTATGATATTATCAGAACGTGATGTTAAAGAATTTCGTAAAACTTATGGTAAGAGAAATAATGATGGGAAAATTCCTGACTGGATTGTTTTATGCGATGAAGGTATAATTCTTATTGAGTGTAAAGCAACAAAATATACACAAGATATTTACGAGCATGGCCTAGATGCCAATGCAAAAGGGTGTTTCGATCAGATCGAAACAGCTATAGCCCAGTTAAACGAATTCGAAGCAGAAATCCCAGATTTAATCAAAGCAGTCGGAGCAAGTTATGGCGATCTGCAAATCCAAAAAATAATTATTACTTTTGAATCGCTCGTAGGATTAGTGAGTGGTCCGATAAGAAATCGGATAAACAATAATTTGTTATCTAAGGGATTCCAGAATGATTGGAAGATCTTATGGATATGGTACCTCGAAGATGTTCAGCCATACATAGCGAAAGGTGCCAGTTTGTGGTCGTTTTTAATCGATTTAGAAAAACTCAATTTTGATATTGATAAAATTGAAGCGGATATGAACGCTAAAACAGGAGCAAGCTATTCAGATGATGTTCTTTATAAATATGAGATGAATATTTTCGATGAATTAACGAATAATGGTGCAATATTAAGGGACGAGGAAGAATAACTTGCCAACATTTGCATTCACATCCAATATATTCAATTAATTATTGTTTTGAGAAACTGCGTCCTATTACAGTAAAACTTTATGGTTTTTATAAGCCAGATATTAGCAAAAGCGTCTTTAAGGTAAAGAACTATAATTTAGGATTGATGTCATTGGAAACCGAAAAGCTGCACCCGCCCATAATCCTCGAAATAGACGAGGACGGCTATTTCATAGCGAGCTGTCCGCAATTCAAAGGCTGTCATTCTTACGGCGAGACGGTTGACGAGGCTCTGGAGAAGATAAGGGAGGTCGCACTTATGTGCCTGGAGGAAGCCGACGCCGAGCGCGTCGAAACCCACAATTGATTCGAATAACTGAAAGATGGCGACTTGTTTCCGATCACTTTGCAGCTGCCCCAAATTTTCTGCGCCGCCAGTCCATATACTATTTTAAGAATAAAATTCGCCGAACACTTGCCGCCTCGCTCCCTCACCCTGCGTCCCTCGCCATCACCGAGAGGATCACCGCCAGAACGGAGAACCCCACCCCCACCAGGAAGGCGTCGTGAAATCCGAGGGTGAGGGGGATGAGGGTGGCGCCGCCCTGGACAGCACCGTCGGAGAGCCCCGCCATCTGAACCCGCGCGGCGAAGACCATCTCGAAGACGGCTATCCCTATCACCGTCCCCACGTTCCTTGCGGTCATCATCAGGGAAGAGGCGACGCCGCACTTCTCGGCGGGGCTCTGGGCCATCACCAGGTTGCTGTTGGGTGGAAGGAACATCCACAGGCTCACCCCAAGGATTACGAGGGCGACGAAGATGAAGGCCTTGGAGCTTTCCACATTCAGGAAGCTGAGAAGGTAGAACCCGGCGACGCAGAGGAGCGTGGCCGCAACGCAGATCTTCCGGGACCCTATCCGGTCTGAGAGGGTCCCCGCCCGGGGGGCGACGATCATGGTGGCGATGGAGGGGACCATCAAGATCAGACCGGCGACGTCCGTACCCAGGCCCTTGACGTACTCCAGGTAGAAGGGGAATAGGAATACCGCCCCGCCGTAGACGAGCATCACCAGAAGGACGGCTCCGTTGGCAGAGGTGAAGCTCGCGTTTTTAAAGAGCTTCAGGTCCACCAAGGGATCGGAGAACCTGGACTCCCTCAAGACGAAGACTGCAGCCAGGACGAGAGACCCGATGAGGCTTCCTGCGATGGCGGGAGAAGTCCACCCAAGCTCCCCGCCCATGTTCATGCCGAAGATCAGACAGAAGAGGGCGAGGAAGACGAGGGCGGCTCCGAGGAGGTCGAACCTCGCCTTTTGGCCCGGCCTCGGTCCGGCCTCGGGAAGGACCGCCTTTCCGATCAGGATGGCGACGATCCCGACGGGTATGTTGATGAAAAATATCCACCTCCAGCTCAGAAAGGACGTGAGAAGGCCGCCAATAGGCGGGCCCATGGCGATCCCCAGAGATGCGAAGGTGGCCACGATCCCGAGGGCCTTTCCCCTGATCTCTGGGGGGAGAAAGACCGTGACCATGGCGGGACCGATGGCCGTCAACATGGCGGCTCCAAGGGCCTGAAGCATCCTGAAGGCTATGAGAAGCTTTATGGAAGGGGCGACGGCGCATAGGAAGGACCCGGTCACGAAGATGGCGAACCCCGCCAGAAATACACGCTTGAAGCCCTTGAGGTCCCCGATCTTACCGAAGGCCAATAGAAAGCTGCTCATCACCAGAAGGTAGGCCAAAACTATCCAGGAGACCATCCCGGTGCCCACGTCGAAATACCTGGATATGGTGGGCAGAGAGATGTTCACGATGGTGACGTCGAGCGAGCCCATGAAGGCCGCAAGAGCGATGGTGAAGATGGTGAGCTTCTGAGATCCGGGCCCCAATCCCCTCAATCCTTTCATGAAGATCTTTTGGGCGGATAAGGTCTTTAATTCTTCGGGCAACCGCGCAGCTCTGCCACCGGTGATCCTCTCAATCTGGACACATCTTTTCCAAAGCCCGCCGATCTTATGGCAAAAGTTTATAATGGGTCCGGAAAAAAGGCGGGAGTGGCATTATAATCTTAAATCTATGCAGATTAAAGCCGGGAGGAATTTGTGATGAAGGTCGTCGCCATAAACTCTAGTCCCAGGATGGAGAAGGGAAACACTGCTCTAATCCTCAATCCTTTCATCGAAGGGATGGAGGAGGTGGGAGCGGAGGTCGAGCTCTTCTACACGAGAAAGCTGGTGGTCAAGCCCTGCCTCGGCTGTTTTGGCTGCTGGGTGAAGACTCCAGGAAGGTGCGTTCAAAAAGATGATATGGACTGGCTTCTTCCGAAGATGAACGAGGCCGACATCTGGGTATTTGCAACACCTCTCTACGTCGACGGCGCGACGGGCTCACTGAAGGGCCTGATGGACAGGATGCTCCCGAGGATCCAGCCCTTCTTTGAGATTCGAAAAGGCCGGTGCCGGCATCCCCTCATGGAAGAGGCGAAGGCCGGAAAGCTCGTTGTCGTCTCCAACTGCGGCTTCTGGGAGATGGAGAACTTCGACCCTCTCCTCGTTCACATGAGGGCCCTCTGCGAGAACGCTTCGCTGGACTTTGCAGGAGCCCTCCTCCGACCGCACGGAGAGGCCCTTCAGGAGATGGTGGAGCAGGGCGCACCCGTTGTCGGAGAGGTGTTCAATGCAGCTCGAAAGGCGGGCCGCGAGATCGTCGAGCAGGGCTCGATCGGAGAGGATACGCTTCGAGCCGTGGGCCAGGAGCTGATGCCCAGAGAGGCTTACGCGCAGATGGCCAACGCCTATTTCCAGGAACTATTGGACGCCTTGGAGATGTGACCTGATCGAAATCAGCGACAGTTTTTGATTCCTATCTGGCGGCGGGCCTTTTTAGGGCCTTATGCCCCATATAACCCGCGTCCGGGAGCACGACGGAGTGCTCTATCTGGGCAGCATAGGCGAGAACTCGATGGGAATGCTCTCGGTTCCGTTGAGGAACGAACACGGTCAAGCGATTTTGAGATGAACGACCCTTTGTACGGATTTAGGGCAACGATTTATCCTGCAATGACAGTCGAAATTTGGTAAATTTTTCGATGAAAATCTCTATCTTTTTTTTGTCGGTTTCGTTTCATTAAATTATCATCATCTTCTATATAGGTTGCAACACAATTAAAATTATCAATAAATATCTAAATCTTTAATATCATCTGTCAAGATATGAGATGGAGTTTTATCAATTAGGATCTCATGTTTTGAATTTAAATTTTTTACGCGACCGACATTTATATCTTAGACCTCTTGTACATTAAATATTTGTTTGAGGGTTTGAGGGGGTAGGCATAGAATGGCAGAATCTGCGACATTTCTTATGAGCCTCACATGTCTGGTAGCACTCTCTTTTTTATTCGCTCCATCAAGCTCAGCGGCGCCGGCGGACTTGGACGATGAGTTCGGAACGGGCTCTCTTCTGACCGATACCCTGGATGGTTTCCTCTTCGAGGATGGCGGGGTGATAGTGCCTGAGATGAGCGATCTCTTCGAGCTGGGAACATCGTTTGACGGTCCTGACATCGGCCCGGTCGAGATCTCTGACCTTGGAGTTCTGCCGATGGACGGTCTCTCCATAAGCGGGACGAATTTTTTCGATATCGATATCGACGGAATTATGGACCCCAGAGAGATGGGACTTCAAGGCTGGACCATAAGGTTAGTGGGCGACGATGCCGAATTGTTCAGCACGATGACGGATGAAGCCGGAGTTTACGAATTCAGCGATCTAGCGCCCGGCGGCTACACGGTACATCTGGACCTAATAGATGGCTGGAACCAGACAATGCCGATGGACGGTTTTTATAAGATAGACCTTCCGGACGAAGATGCATACGGATTTGATTTCGGAATTTACGATGGATTGGGAACCAGCGCTCATGACGAAAAGCCCGAGGAGGTGGCCGACGACATGAAAACGATCCTGACAAACGATGAAAGCTCTGCCGACGTCGGCGTCCTGGCCTCGGATGGGGGGGGAACGACGATAGATGTCAGCCTTCAGGGCGTCGATGTGGAGGAGGTGACGGCTGACGGCGTCACCTACCAGATTCTAACCATCATAGATCGAGGCTACACATCAGAGGTGGGCAAGCCCCAGATCCCCGTGATAAGAGAAACCCTGGCCATACCCGACGGGGCTTCGGTCTGGGCGACGGTTCTTGACTCGTCCTACTCGACCTACGAGGGGTATCGGGTCTATCCTGTCCAACCGCCAGAAGTCGACGGTGAAGAAGAAGTCGAGTTCGCGATCGATGAGGGTTTTTACGCTCAGGACGTCTTCTACCCTGCAGAGGTAGTCGAGATCGGAGCTCCAGCAGTCTGGCGTGATCTGACGGTGGCAAATATTCAGGTGAACCCAGTGATGTTTAATCCGGCTACCGGGGAGCTGAGGGTCTACGACCACATTAAAATTAATGTGGAATACGTTGATGGGGCTGCCTTCGCCCAGAAGACGATCGAGCCCAAGTTCTCCGAGATTTACAGAAAAGTGATACTGAATTATGAAGCACTCGACGTCGTTGTGGGAACTCCGGAAGTTCGGGCTGAAGAGGCCGCCCCAATCCAGGAGGGCTTCAACCTCTGCAGCGATTTTGAGCGCCTCGACGAAACCACGAAGTTTTTGCTGATATATCATGAAGACTGCTCTTCTTTCGAAAGCTTAGAGCCCCTAATAGACCTGCACCAGCAGAACGGCCTTTCTTGCGAGGTCTGGAACATCTCGGCGGGAAATCTGCCGACGGCGTATGATATCAAAGCTCTCATATCCAACAGATACACGGCCCATCCCGAGTTGGAGTACGTCCTGTTGGTGGGAGATATCGCCATCCTGCCCTGGAACCCTAGCTGGAACGGCGTTCCTGGCGATTACTGGTACGGCTGCATCACCGGAGACGACCTGTGGCCAGAGCTGGCAGTTGGCCGCCTATCGGTCAGGAACGATGCCGAAGTTCAGCAGCAAGTGAGCAAGATCTTGACTTACGAACAAAATCCCCCTTCAGGCGACTGGTCCAACAAGGTCCTTCTGGTGGCTCACAAGGAAGAAGCCCCAGAAAAGTATCAGGCGTGCAAAGAGAGCATAAGAACGAAAGGTTACGTTGAGCCCCTGGTCTTCGATACGGCATACGGGGCCGGGCCCGACCTGGGCGGCGACAGCGCCACCAACGCCGACGTCAAAAGCGCCGTCGATGCCGGCGTGGGGATTTTGAACTACAGGGGACACGGCTCTGAGATCTACTGGGGTTCCAACAGGAACGTAGAGTACGAGGAATACTACACTACCGACGCCCATGCCCTGGAGAACGGCGACAAAACTCCGATCGTCTTCTCCATCGCCTGTAGCAACGCAGCCCTCGATTATTCGGGGGAGTGCCTGGGCGAAGCCTTCGTCAAGGATGACGATTCGGCCGTAGCCTTCCTCGGCGCAACCCGTCCCTCCTATACGATACCAAACCACGAGTTCGACATCTACCTTTTCGAGGCGGTGGGCAACGAGCAGATACGCGACGTCGGATGGGTTTTGAATTACGCCAACTCCAAGCTGATCAATAGCTACGGTCCAACCCACGTCTACATGGACAACCCGAGGATGTACCTATGGCTCGGAGACCCCGCCCTTTCGATCAACTTTGCTCTTCCAAACAGACCTCCAAATACGCCTGATACGCCGACAGGTCCCATCACAGGTCGCACAGGCGTTCTTTATTCCTATTTGACCAGCACAACAGATCCGGATGCGGGTTAGGCGAAGCTACCCTTTTGGCGAAAGATATGGTGCGACTTTTGATGCAGGCTTTATTAATTCGGGGCCGAGATGTCGTGGACATAGTATCCAAAAACTATGAATGCCAAGAGATGCATAGAGCTTCTAAGCTGATTAAATCGATATGTATGTGATCGCGCTCTTTGAATTTCTTTTAGGGTCGGGTGGTCATGATGAGTTTTGAGAGATTCGAGATTGGATTGATCCTGGTGATTATTTGCGTGCCGACGATCTCGGCCCAGAGCTGTGACTGGACCGGCGTATGGAATACCACCTACGGGAGGCTCGAGCTCCGCCAGTCCGGCCAGGACGTCGTCGGATCTTACGACTTAGACCAGGGTCGTCTCATCGGAACGGTCACGGAGACCGGGCTTGTGGGCACGTGGTCAGAGGCGCCGACTTACCTTCCGCCCGACGACGGCGGAGACGTCGAGCTGAACTTCACCGACGACTGCAACGGCTTTGAGGGGCGGTGGAGGTATGGCTCTTCCGGTCCATGGTGGACGGACTGGAATGGATCGAAAGGACCGGGTCCGATCTCGTTCATCCCGGCAGGGGGTGGATCCGGTATCTCAGGCGCGAACATAGTCGCTGACGTCTGCGGTCTCGGCCAGTTTATCGGTGTAGTAAAAGGGGGCGAGTTTGCGATCCTGGATCCGCCAAGCCCCGCAGGCAGAACCGCGAGGCTGACCAGGATTCCGATCCAGGCAGCCCGGCCGCCCGAGAGCGACGAGATCGATCTCGTCGGGTACGAGGGGAGGACGATTATGGTGTGCGGCCGCGAGGACAGCGGCTGGATCTATTCGGCAAAGATCGTCGACCAGGCAGGGCCGATCATCACCGCCTTGGTCAGGAAGGTCTTCGACCAGGAGTGACGACATAATCTGTCACCTGCAGACGAAGATGTGCCTCGTAAGGCTTCGGTGCACCCTCTCGGTGTGGATTTCAATAACTTCAAACCCGGCATCCTCGACGAACTCGCCGACGGGCCGATCGTCGACGTAGATCATCCTTCTTTTTGGGACCAGGACCCTCCTCAGCTCTGCCAGGCTTCCGGCCAATAGCTCGTCTCTTGACCCCCCCTGGATCAGGGCCGACCTGCCGTAGGGGGCGTCCAATACAGCGCCATCGACAGATCGATCTTTCAGCGGCAGCCTCATGGCGTCCCCTACCAATAGAGTGCAGTCAAGCCCCTCCAGGTTCGACTTTGCTCCCCGGACGATCTCTTCCTGGACGTCGATCCCCAGCCCCCTGATCCCCACCAGGCCCGCCTCTACCAGAAACCCGGCGGTGCCTGGAAAGGGGTCAAGGAGCCTTTCGCCCTCTCTCACTCGAGATAGGTTGACGAGGGCCCTGGAGAGCTTCGGCAGCATCGTTCCGGGATGAAAAAAGGGCTTTTTGTGGGGACGTCGGGCCCGAAACCCGACCCGGTCGGAGCAGGCAACCTCATTGCCGAGGAGGACCCCCTCTTTTGTAACGATCGCTCTGATCTCGATCTCGGGGTCTTTCATGTCGGCCTTGTACCCCCTTCTCCAGAGCGCCGATCCCACCTTCCTCTCTACCTCGTCGCTCATCAGGGGCGCATCGCCCAGACGCTTCGCTCTGACCCTGTAGGTCTTCTCCGGAAGGTCCAGGTCCTTTGCGGCTTCTACCACCCCTTCCGGGGTCGGTTCGGCCTCGGCCCAGACCTCGACGACTCGGTGGATCATCGCCATCCTCTTCCCGAGCCTGTGGATGTCCAGGTCCCGGGCCTCGACGACGAGACAGCGGTCGAGGTCGGAGACGACCCGATGCCCCGAAGAGCAGATCTCCAGCAGGGATAGGGCCTCGCTTTTTGGGATCGTCGGATGCTCCCCCGAGAGCTCGAAGGCGTATCGAGTCTCCATCTCAGATCCTGGGCGTTTCGAGGTAGCTATTGACCTTCCTGTAGTCGAACTTCTCAGCGTCGAGGACGTTCTCCAGGAAGTTGAAGAGGGTCCTTCTTACATCGCCCGATAGGAGCGGATACCAGGTGGGGCTTGCCACCACCATCATCCTGAAGGCGAAGAAGGGAGCGATCACCTCCAACAGCTCCTCGTCTCCTGTCCTGTCCAGGTAGTTCTCGAAGAATAGCTCAAAGAGTTCTTTTAAGCCGCCTTCAAGTCTCAAGCTCTTCTGGACCGAGTAGAAGATGTAGTTGGTCGTCATGGCGGTGATGTCGTCGGCGGCCTCGCCCCACTCGCCTCGGGACCTGTCCAGGACCGAGAAGTCCGTCCCCGACCTGAACATCACGTTCCAGGGGTGAAAGTCGCCATGGGCCATGCAGAGCCGGTGGGTCCTGTCTCGAAGCCGCCACCTCCAGTCGACGCACCTCTTCTCGATCGACGAAAGCTCGCCGGGCGCGAGGAACTCGGGGTTCGGTGGATAGTCGTCGAGGATCCCCATGATGCACTCGCCGTGGCCGACGGTATCTCTGATCTTTCGTCTGTAGAGGGCCGGCGAGTCCTTCTTGACGGCGTGGATCTCGGCGAGGTAGGTGGAGAGAACTTCGGCACGGGCCAGGTCCAGGTCCCTGGCCCCTTCTTCCTTAACCCGTTCCAAATCGAAGAAGTACTCTTTCCCCTCGATCTTCTCCATCAGGATGAAGAACTCCGAGGCGTCGCCGCAGGAGCTGAGCCTCCCCTCAGGGTTGAAGTAGCCAGCGTCGATCGACTTCACGTGTTTCGGGAGGTGCCCGAAGGTCGAGTGCTGCCAGAGTAGGACCTGGGCCCGGTCCGAGAAGTGGTCGTGGCCGAAGCCCTCCTGGACTCGCATCGTCGAGAGGACCGCAGACTTCGTCTCGCCCCCTGACCGGTACTCCAGAAGGACAGGACTTCCGTAGCCGAAGCCCTTCACGTCTTCTGTGGTTGGGGTGGTATCTCCCAGGGTGCTCATGCCGACCAATTCGGCGTCCTCTCCTTCGAGGCGTCTCAGGTAGGCCTCGACGTCCTCTCTTTTCAGGTTCATGTCCCTTTTCACCTCACATCAGGTTCCCATATCCCAGCTGTGGAGGTACTTGTACTGCTCCGGGGTCAGGGTCTCGATCTCGATCCCCATCGCTTCGAGCTTGAGGGCTGCAACCCTCTTGTCGATCTCCGAGGGGACGGAGTATACTTTTCTCTCCAGATCCGGGCCGTGCTCGGCTATGTACCTTACAGACAGGGCCTGGTTTGCAAAGCTCATGTCCATCACCTCGGGCGGGTGGCCGTAAGCTGCGGCGAGGTTGATCAGCCGGCCTTCGGCCAGGAGGTAGATCCTGCGGCCGTCTCTCATCTTGTACTCCATCACGTTCTCCTGGACCTCGCCGGTTTCTTTTGCCATCTCTTCCAGGGCCGGGATGTCGATCTCGACGTTGAAGTGGCCGCTGTTGCAGACGATCGCCTGGTCTTTCATCAGCTCCATGTGCTCTTTTCTGATGACCGAAATGTCTCCCGTGACGGTTACGAAGAGGTCGCCGATTGCAGCTGCCTGGATCATCGGCATCACCCTGAAGCCGTCCATGGCCGCCTCCAAAGCCTTTCGGGGCTCGACCTCGACAACGATGACGTTTGCGCCCATGCCCCTCGCCCGGGTCGCCAGACCCCGACCGCACCAGCCGTAGCCTCCGATGACGGCGTTCTTGCCGGCGAAGAGGAAGTTTGTGGCGTTCATGATCCCGTGGAGAGTGCTCTGGCCGGTGCCGTACCGGTTGTCGAACATCATCTTCGTCTCGGCATCGTTGACGGCGAGGACCGGGTACATCAGCTCGCCCGCCTCGGCGAGGGCCCGCAGCCTTATAACTCCGGTCGTCGTCTCCTCGCAGCCGCCGAGGATCTCGCCCGCCAGGTCCTTCCGGTCCCTGTGGATGGTAGCGATGGTGTCGGCGCCGTCGTCGAGGGTGACATTTGGTCCGATGTCAAGGGCCTTGTTGATGCAGTCGTAGTACTCCTGGTCGTTCTCGCCGTGGAAGGCGTAGACGTACATCCCATCTTCAGCCAGGGCCGCCGCCACGTCGTCCTGAGTGCTGAGGGGGTTGGATCCGGTGACAGCGATCTCGGCGCCTCCTGCGGTGAGGGTCGATAGCAAGTTTGCCGTCTCGACGGTGACGTGGAGGCAGGCCACGATCTTGACGCCCTCCAGGGGCCTTTCCGTCTGGTACTCCTCCCTGATCTTCTGGAGGACGGGCATGTGTCTTCTCGCCCACTCGATCCTCTTTTTGCCCTTCTCGGCGAGGCTTGAGTCCTTGATGACGTTCTCCTTCAAAATATCACCTTATCTCTTTTTGGGGTCTGATCTCTCCGGTCAGTGTTATTATGCACCTTATGGATCTGTATCAGTAATACGTCTTATTGGTACGTATTACTGATACGTATTACTGGCCGACTTATTACTGTTCCTGTGACGAAGATTCGCTGGAGGTACTTAAAACCGATCGATTCAGACCACCAGCAACTTCTATCAACCTTCGAATCCCCAGATGACCTCATGGAAATCGAGGTGACCCTCCTTGGAACCGGGGTCGGTATCCCCCACTCAGGCCGGGCCCAGGCGGGCCTTGTAATCAGGGGCGAGAAACCCCTTCTCTTCGACTGCGGCGCAGGAGCCCTTTTGAGGTTGGCGGAGGCGGGCTTCTTGCCCATCGAGATCGACGTCGCCCTCCTCACCCACCTACATCTCGACCACGTCTCAGACCTTCTCGCCCTGGCCAAGGCCCGATGGCTGATGGGCGAAAGGAGCATGAAGGTATTCGGGCCCGAGGGGACACAGGAGTGGTTCGAGACGGTCCGGGGCCTCTATCCGTACCTGGTGGATCTGGACGTCTCCATCAGCGTCGTCGATCCCGGTGATGAGTTCACCCTCAAGGGCCTGAAAATCAGGGCTGGTGAGGCGGTCCACAGCCTTCCGGCTCTCGGCTACAGGATCGAGTCTGGCAACAAGGCGATAGTCTACTCCGGGGATACCGAGCCCACGGAGTCGGTGAGGGACCTCGCGGAGGGCGCGGACCTTCTGATCCACGAGTGCTCCTTTCCTGAGCCCTTCGTCGTCACAAACCACTCGACGCCCCGGCGGCTCGGCGAAAACTTCCGGGGCGCTGGGATAAAGCGAATCGTCCTCACCCACCTATATCCTCAGACGATCGGGTGCGAGGCGGAGATGGTCCGGGACGTCTTGGCGGGCCTCGGTCCAGGCGTCGGAGTCGAGATCGGGCTGGATTTGCAGAGGATCCAGATTTAGTTCAATAATTTTTATAATAGCTTCGGATGGTTCTGAACCAGAAAATATTGATATTTTTTCGAAGATGCTTTTAGTGATGAATATTCAATGCACATGATTATTTTTATGTTTTGTTCCCGTTTTTAGACGAATTCTAAAAAGTCGGACTTAAATGAGCTTATTATGCAATAGTTTCTGACTATTATTCGTCATTTCGACCAAAATTTTTGCCGTTAAATGGACATTATCGACATCTATCTTCACATGATGGTCGGATTGGAGTGAGACATATTATCGAAAGAGTTATGTAGTACTTCTATGAAATAATAGAATCAGTTAAACCAATGTGGAGGTAAAAAAATGGTTGAAGAACTTGGTGGAAAGCAGCGGTATATTGTGACCTTCAAGAAGAAGGATAGACGGTCGGATAAGACGGCTGACAAGACCGAAATCCTGCAGCAGAGCGTAGGTCCGCGGCTGAACTTCGTAGACGTGGGAGCATGCGCTGCGGGCTTTGCACCCCCAGATGATCCTGAGGGGTTGGTCGCCCTCGACATCAACGACTTTGAGAGTCCCACGGTTTTTGTCGCCCTCACCGCCGGCGAGGCGGGAGTCCTCAGCAAGGACCCCAACGTCGAATCGGTGGAGCCTGACGGCAAGGTCTACGCCCTTGACCTCATACCTCAAGAGATGCTTTTTGGCGGCGGATTCGTGGGGGGACTGGGCGAACCGAAAGCAGGAGCAGATGGGCCATCAGCCCAGGCAGATGTCACACCCTGGGGAATCTCCAGGGTAAAGGCCCCCATGTGCTGGGAGGCGACCAAGGCCAAGGGGATATACGTTGCGGTCTTGGATACGGGGATCTGGCCTCACAACGACCTCTCGGGCAACCTCCTCGGCGGGATCAGCTTCGTTCCTGGAGAGAGCTGGGTCGACGGCAACGGTCATGGAACCCACGTGGCTGGGACGATCGCGGCGGCGATGAACGGGTTCGGAGTGGTGGGGGTTGCACCTTCCGCCTATCTGTACGCCATAAAAGTCCTCAGCAATGACGGATCGGGGCAATGGAGCTGGCTGATGTCGGGGCTCTATTGGATGAGGACTTACTACGGCTGTACCTTCGACGTAGCCAACATGAGCCTCGGAGCCGACTCTGCACCGTCCGCTGTGGAGAGCTACATCAATTACGCGGCAGATAACACCCTGCTGGTCTGCGCCGCCGGCAATAGCGGCGGTCCGGTCGGCTATCCTGCCAAGTATGCCAAATGCATGGCGGTCAGCGCAATTAAGAGCGACAACACCATAGCGTCATGGAGCTGTCGTGGGCCAGAGGTGGAGCTCTGCGCTCCTGGTGTCGATATCCTCTCCACATTGCCCGGAAACAGTTACGGTACACTGAGCGGAACGAGCATGGCGGCGCCGCATGTTTCAGGTGCTGCGGCTCTCTGCCGAGGTACCCACCGAGGATTGGACATGGACCACATCAGGAATATACTCAAATCGACGGCCAACGACTTAGGAAATCCTGACAAAGACGATCTCTACGGCTACGGCATGATCGACTGCAATGGAGCTACCTTCTGGAAGACATGCGGATAGACTGCCAAAAATCTTCGACGGCGTGGCTTTGACACGCATCGATCAGAGCGCGCGAATCTCGCTGTCGCGCTCTACTTTTTTCACCGCCTGGACCGCCGCAAGTTCAGATACGTCCCTCATCGAGACGGAACCAGAGACTACCGGGATCGGTCCCGGGATCGCGTTCTCGATCTCCAAGCCGCGCTTGGCTAACTCTCTCTTCGCCTCTTCCAAGGATGCACCCTTATCCAGGCTGATTAATACCCGGACCTTCTCCTCGGGCGACGTCTTCGACTTGCTCTTGATCATCTCCGAGATATCGTCGGATATCTTCGATTCTGGCATTTTTAACACCATCAATTATATTAGTCGGCAATACCTTAAAAAGATTTTCTTACCATCTGACAGGAAACGATCTTGGCCATACGAGGGCAGTTGGCGTCAAAGTCCGTGTGCAGGGGGACCTTCCTGACGGTCGGCGGCGTCTGGGTCGGTCTCGGCGGCTCAGGACCTTTCATCGGATCAAAACCGCCCGAGATCGGCACAAAAATGATCGGGCTCTAGGTCACAAACTTCTGGTAGCACTCCTCGCAGACGATCTTTCCGTCCGCTGTCCTCCCCCTGATCTCCATGAAGGCTTCGCCGCACTCCTGGCACTCGATGGATGGGTAAATCCTCGCCTTTGCAGGAGCCGGGATATCGACCTCTCGGACCTCTAGGATCTCTTCGTCGGGGGCGGTGAGGATGTAATCGGTCGCGTCCTCCCGAAGCTTCATGAACTTATCCCTCTCCTCGGGGCTCATTTCGCCTGCGAAATACCTCTTCATGTCGGTGGGATCGGTCCTGGGGAGGACGTTTTTGAAGTATATTCGGAGGGCCTTGTCGTGGTCCCTCGAGTAGAAGGTGTAGACGTGTTTTCCGTGGTCCTTGAAGATGAAGTTCCCCTTCCCGAAGGTGCAGCCCAGGAGCTGCTGGATGGCGTCGACGCTGCATGAGCTGTTCTCGACGATGGCCACCAGCTCCTCGTCTTCGGAACGCTCGTAATGGTTTTTGACGTACTTGGCCACCCGGTAGCCGATGGCGATGCCTGGGCAGGAGTGACCGTGAAATTTTACCGCTTCTTTGAAATCGTCGTCCATTTCTTCACCTTGATCTGAATTCGCTGGCTCTGATTATGTCTTGATACTACTTATATCATATTCCATCACATTCTCGGTCGCGGTTCTCCTACTCGCTCTCGTCTGGTTTTCCCATTTCTCTTTCTCGCCATCTCTTCTGTCATTCAGTCGCCTCCTCTGGAATCACGTGGGCGAGGCCGAGGGCTGTCCTGGTGGCGATGGGGCCCAAAAGCTCGAATACGACGGTGGTGGGCGACGATGGTGCTGAAGATCGTCTCGCCGACGGCGGGAAACTGCTCTAGGGCCATGAGGGCGAGGCCGAGGGCGACCCCGGCCTGGGGGATAAGACCGAGGCCGATGTACTTTTTGACGGCAGCCCCCATCCCGCCGGGGTCCGAGGCCCCGAGGTACGCTCCGAGGAGCTTTCCCGCCACCCTGAAGACGATGTAGGCGAGCCCCAACAGCCCGATCTCTCGGATGAGGCCGATCTCCAGGAGGGCACCTGCCAAAACGAAGAATATCAGGTAGAGGGGCGTATCGAGGGGCTCGATCACCT
The DNA here is from genome assembly GCA_002502785.1 of Methanothrix harundinacea. Taxonomy (GTDB): domain Archaea; phylum Halobacteriota; class Methanosarcinia; order Methanotrichales; family Methanotrichaceae; genus Methanocrinis; species Methanocrinis harundinacea_A. Next base: position 29,345 of record DAQG01000104.1, read on the forward strand.
CGAAGAACCGACACCCTTCAGAGCTTATGTTGACCAGGACAACGCCTAGGGCGAGGCAGGCGAGAAGGACCGATAAGCCCAGGGAGCTTGCAGCGCCCATCGTGAGGAGGATTATCCCCAGGGTGAATACCTCCAGGTCCGAGGGGTTCACCACCCTGGACGAGTAGTGGTGCAAAAGCCATGCGAAGGCCGCCCCGAGGATGAGGGAGAAGGCGATCTCGGAGACGGCCATTCCCGCTGCCATTAAAAGGTCGAGGTGGTTCGCCCCGCCCCCCGCGATCGTCTTTGCCACCACCATCGAGACCGCGAAGATCATCAGGGCCCAAGCATCGTCCAAGGCCACCACCCCAAGAAGGGTGTCAGTCAGCGGACCCTTGGCTTTTGTCTCCTCCACCACCATGACGGTGGCAGCGGGCGCAGTGGCCGAGGCGATCGCACCGAAGAGGATGGCTATGTGGATCGGCACCTTCAATAGGAGGTGAAGCGCCGCCGTCACCAGCAACATCGCTCCCAGGGCCTCCATCGCCGATATCCTGACGATGATCTTGCCGGTCTTTCCGAAAGTTCGGAAGTGGAAATTGCGGCCGATGCCGAAGGCTATCAAGCCCAAGACCACGTCCGAGATGAAGCCAGAGGCGGCGAGGATACCCTCGGGCATCACCTCGAGCCCCGACGGCCCTATAACGATCCCGACCAGGATGTAGGAGGTGACCGCCGGGATTTTCGCGGCTCGGAATAGCTTGGCGGCGAGAAAACCGGCGAGGATGATGAGGCTCAAGCCCAGCTCTGTGTTCGTTTTGATCACCGCCCGGGAATGAAGAACAGGTTCAAATATGATACAAATCAAAAATGGAGACGAAGAAGACGTTTGAGAGGCGCGAGCCACAAATCGCCGGTTTTTTATCCGACGCCCCTTTTACGGGGACTGCCGACCTTTATGGTCTTCTGCTCGCACCTCAAATGTTATTGTCCTCTCAAACTATTTAGGATTTGCGCCAGGAATGAGACGGTGAATGGCAGGTACTATTTCGCTTTTATAAACGTGATATCCGCGCAGTTGATCGTATGGTGATCGCCACTCGTCAGGCGACTAGTGCGCCGCCAGCATGACGGTGCCTCATGGCCAGACGAAACAAGATGGCCTTGAACGACAAAAAAGTATCTAATACGAACTTATAGAGATCATACTCAGGTTAGACTCAATTTAATCCAAAACTGAACGTTTTAGATCGGATAAACGTTCTTCAAACTCTCATCGTTCGAGATGTTTCGGCTCTAATTTTAACTATCGTTCAGGCGGAGGTAGGGTTCGTGAGGACGGTGCTGCCGAACCTGCAGCAAAGCCGTCCTCAAAGTGGAGTATCGAAAATGAAACACTTGAAGTCGTTAATAACCCTGGCGTTGGCTTGCCTTCTGGCTGTGCCCGCCTTTGCCATGCCCATGGCCGGTGATGCGGGGCGTGCAGGAATGTTCGGTCAGTTAAATCTGACCGATGAAGAGATGGCAGACATGACTTTGGCCGAGCTGAAGGAGATGGCAGAAGATGCGAAGACCAACGCTACTGATAGGCCATTCTTCATGGGTGAGATCGGTCTCCTCGCGACAGACCTGACCACAGAAGACGTGGAAGGGATGACCCTCGCCGAGATCGAAGAGCTGAAAGAGAGCCTGATGGAGGAACTCGAAGGCATGACCTTGGCCGAGATCGAGGAGCTGAAAGAGGAGAGAAAGACCGAGATGGAGGAGATGACCCTCGCCGAGCTGAAGGAACAGAGAGAGATCCTAAGTCTTCTTGGCGTCGGTGGTGGCCACAAAAATCAGCCTGGAATGGCCGGTCCCAATGGCTGTAACATAATGGGGGGCCAAGCTCCTCAGGGCAATCAACCCGGAATGGCCGGTGCCGGAGCACAGCAGCAGGGCATGGGTCCGGGCTGCATGAACGCGCAGGGATTTGACACGAAGGGCCCCGAACTGTAACCAGGAGGATACGTATAAAGCAAATTATTACTGTTAGATCAGGTTTCGAATGAGGTTGTGGGCCCGTAAGCGGCCCATGACCACTTACCTGAGGTGATTTAAGTTGATGAAAAACATGCCAATTCCTGAATCCGCGATCAGTTCGTCTCTCCCTCCGATGAATACAATCTGCGTCAAGAGCGGCTATGCCCTGGGACCTGAAGGGTCTTTCTTCAAGTCGGCCCGCCCCCTCAGAATAGAGATCGAAGGAATGAGGCTTCTCAGCCCAGCCCAGATCAAAGACCACCTCCTGAACAGAACGAGCCTCGAAGAGATCAAAATGCTGATCGAAGAGGAAGCTGATCCGTCTTACATATACCGGGGCAAGATTCGGATCGATAATGATTACTATAGTCTGGTGGACGTGGATTTCAGATGCCGAGACTCCGGGACGATCTTGAGGGCCAACCTGGCAGACGACTTGGCCGATCTTCGTGAAGGTGATGGGGCCCACTTATACTCAGGCACCAAAGACGACTTCGTCGGACATATCGAGACGAGAGTGTGCGGTGGGATCTCCAAAGGCCGTCTCGTGATAAGTCATGGGATCCTCAGCGGCAGGTACAATGTACACCTGGACGTGGCTGCCGGTGAGGAGTTTTGATCTTCGTGAAGATCGAAAGGTGCCAGGTCGTCTCAGCGCCGGTCGCATCCTTCATGACGACGGCCCCTCCATCTTCCTTTAATGAGGGTCCTGACCCGAGCGGGTCCTTTTCAGACCTGACACTGAACGACGATGATCTGAGCAAAAGTTGCAGGCTGACTATTTGCCCGCACATTACGAGATGGATCAATACTCCCATCCCGCCCCGAGAGCTCTCTGGCGATACGCTTCGTTTCTGTTTCCCTCCTCCCCCTCGCCAGACCTCGTCAGAGAGCCGGGAACGCGGGGCTTGGTTGCTGAAACATCAGAAAGTTTCCCGTCAATTGAGATAGTTACCTGACAAGAGGTGAATGACTAAAATGAGATTGAAACCGATTTTGACCCTGTTGATGCTGGCAGGGATGGCAATGCCCGTATATGGCCAGCTGACTGCAGAGGAATGGTTAGAGGAAGGCAACGCTCTCTATCTCCAGGGCGATTACGATGGTGCCATCGATGCCTTTGACGAGGCGCTAAGCCTGGATCCCGAATACGCCTATGCTTGGAACAACAAAGGCAACGTTCTCAATTCCCTGGGCGATTACGATGGTGCCATCGATGCCTTCGACGAGGCGATAAGCTTGGATCCCAAGTATGCCATGGCCTGGAACAACAAAGGCATAGCTCTCTATTACCAGGGCAACTACGATGAGGCCGTCCAGGCTTACGACGAGGCGCTAAGCCTGGATCCCAATTATGCCGATGCTTGGAACAACAAGGGCAATGCTCTCTATTCCCTCGGCGATTTAGATGAGGCCATCGAGGCCTTTGACGAGGTGATAAACTTGGATCCTGAGATCGCCACAGCCTGGTATAACAAGGGCAATACACTTTGTTCCCAGGGAAATTACGATGAGGCGATAGAAGCTTATGACAAGGCAGTAAGCCTTTATCCCGAATACGTCTATGCTTGGAACAACAAAGGCGTTGCTCTCGAAGCCCTTGGCAGGACATCTGAGGCCGACGACGCCTACGCCAGGGCTCAGGAGCTGTGGACGTAGTAGGGTAGGCTGGAATCGAATCCACCATCCACCCTGTTTAATTTATATATTGTTCTATCGAGGATTTCGATTAACCTCCGGTCGAGTGCCTTCGTTTAAATACCCCTTAAATATGGATGGGCTAAATTTTGGGAATTATAGGGGTTTTTCGAAATCCTCTATCATATCTTCTACATCTCCCCGTTAGTGTTTTTCTCGCAACGGGCGCATCTGTATTCAAGCCGCAGTTGTGCTGTAAACCTTGGCAATCCTTTCCGTTTCCAAGACGATGCCCGTTCCGATCTGTGTGCTCCAATCTATTTCTCCGCTAACGGTATTCTATAGCAATTTGCCATATTTGAACTTCAAAGAGTTGCACAATCGAACGGCTGCGATTCTGGAGTTCCGGGGGGTGTAGATGGCTCGAAAACTGGATGTTCGGTGGTCTAAACCGGGACATTGTTATCTAAACGGCGACCTTCACGTGCTGGTATATGGGGTGGCGTGAGGGCTACAACGTCAAGAACGTCTAGATCTGATCCGAAAAGGAGAGTAGAGGAGCAGGGTACGTTGGCGTTTTCTACTGCGGTGAATAGGATTGGTGATCCCGTATTGAATTGTGAAATACGTGACACAAGATTTCCGAGTACGTAGCGCATACGATATCGGTTAGATCGGCGAAGCTGGTGCCATCGGGATAATTGCATATTAGAAATATAAGGTTCAAAAGGGCCTTGAACGACAAAATAAACGCAAATAACTATATTTGCATAATACAAAACATTTAAGTCTAATTTAAGCTAAAACTGAACGTTTTAGGACGGATAAACGTCAATCAAACGTTCAGCGTTCGGGATGTTTCGGCTCTAATTTTAACTACCGTTCAGGCAGGGAGGGCTTCATGAGGACGGCGCTGCCAAAGCCGCAGCAAAGCCGTCCTCTAAGTGAGGTATAGGAAATGAGACACGTTAAGCCGTTAATAACCTTGGCGTTGGCCTGCCTTATGGCAGTGCCGACCCTCGCCATGCCCCAGGACGGCAATGCGGGGTATGGAGGAATGTTCGGTCAGCTCGATCTGACTGAAGAACAGAAAGCAACCATGACGTTGGGCGAGCTGAAAGATCTCGCTGCAGATCAGAATAAACAGCCAGGAATGGCCGGTGCCGGTGGCTATAACATGATGGGAGCCCAAGCTCCTCAGGGCAATATGGCCGGAATGGCCGGTCCTAACGGCGGCAACATGATGGGTGCCATGGGTCCCCAGGGCAACATGTTCGGAATGGCGGGAGCCAATGGCTGTAACATGATGGGTGCCATGGGTCCTCAGGGCAACATGTTCGGAATGGCGGGAGCCAATGGCTGCAACATGATGGGAGCTCAGGCCCCTCAGGGCAATCAACCCGGAATGACCGGTGCCGGAGCACAGCAGCAGGGCATGGGAGCGGGCTGCATGAACGCGCAGGGCTATGATGCACAGGGCTCCAGACAGTAAACAGGATGACGCGTATCAAGCAAGTTATCCCCAAATAGATCAGGTCTCGAAGAAGGGCTGTGGGCCTTCGGGCCCGCGGCCAGAGATATGACTCAACGGGCACCGTTGTATCAACAATTCGAGTGTCTCGAAAAAGGGCGTGGGCCTGGTATCGGCCCACGACCCGAGACCTGAGGCGACAAGGGATGATAAAAACATGACACCTTCTGAACCAATGATCGGCTCATTCCCCTCCCTGATAAAAATCGTCTGCGTCAGGAGCGGCTTTGCCCTGGGACCTGAGGGGGCTTTCTTCAGGTCGGCCCGTCCCCTCAGGATAGAGATCGAAGGAATGAGGCTTCTCAGCCCAGCTCAGATAAAAGCACTTTTGCAGAAAGGAAAGTGCGCCGAGAACGTCAAGATGTTGGTTGAAGAGGATGAGAGTCCTTCTTACGTATATCGGGGCAATATTCAGATCGAAAATGCCCACTACAGGCTTGTGAAAGTGGATTTCAGATGTAGCGACTCCGAGAAGATTTTGAAGGCCAAGTTGGCCGATATTAGTGAAGTCGATAAAGGTTTCTTGTACACTTGCGCCAAAGAAGAAGTTATCGGAGAGATCGAGACGAAAGAGAGCGGCGGGACTGCCAAAGGCCATCTCGATATAAACCAGGGGATGTTCATCGGCAGGTACACGGTCTATCTGGACGCGCCCCTTGAAGGTTGATCTTAGTGAGAACCCATACCCAACTACCTCCTCCGAAGGCGGTCCGGTCCGTTCCCCTTTGGAAGGGTCAGACCCCACCTCCTTGCGAAAAGCCCCATCTTTCCTTGGCGTAGCTTGACAGCATCTTGTAAAATTCCCTGTAAGATAGAGGAAGCCACGACCATTCATCGACGGAGGTGCCGCCAGTCTCTTCCCCGTCCTCGGCGAGCCCCGGCTCGACCTCCAGGGGCTGGATGTAGCTGTGGAGCCTGTAGACCCTCTCGCCCACCTGGACCCGATAGCAGTAGAGGGTCCGGACCGAGCCGTGGACGCCCCGATACCATGGCGGTGGCGGTTCGTCTCGAACTTTCCGCCCGCTGGTGGCGTACCTGAGGATGAACTCGTCTTTGAGGGCGTAGAACCGGTCCCTGGTCTGGACTGGTTCTTCCTTCACCATTTTGTTGGCGGCCCATATCGCCTCTGTCAGGGCCTCCAAGTCGCCATCGAACTGATCGCGCCAGAGCCTCCAGAGCTCCTGGCCGTTCATCTCGGTCCGAAGTCGAAGTATCGTCCTCAAAGTAGGAGTTGCTCAGATCCGGCCCAGTGAAAAACCCTTCCCCTTTGCCGTCCCCCTTCAGTGCCCTCCGTCCTTCACCTCGTTTTTGCGGGCGCGGGGCTTATTTTGCTGCTTATGTGTTCTGACCCTTCGGACCCTTGAACCGGGAATCGGCGAAGTGGGAATCGATCTCTATATCCATGTCGGCCTTCATCAGAACCCAGCCGGTTATGTGGCCCGCGAGGAAGGCCATCCTCTCCCCCTCGGTCTTGGCGAAGCGCTCGCGGGCCCGTCTGATGAGGTCGTGGGTGTCCTTCGACTCGGCCAGGATCTCCTCGATGACGGCATGGTTCACCAAGTCGCACTCGTCTTCGGTGAGGCCGAAAAGCTTCGCTACGCTCGCCCTGATGAGTTTATCCTCTTTCAAGATTCTAAAACCTCCTTTCAGAAAATTCGTTTTTCTCGCCGCTCCAGAAGAATAAAACCCCATCGTCCAATCAGATTTAGCGGTCGTCATTTCGTAGGTCCTTTAAGAATCGATTTCCGATCGGGATCAAATCTCGTCCCTTCTCCAGATGATGCCGCGGACCGGCAGAAATCGATAGATACATCCAGACGAACTGATTAAACGCCATCAAAAAAGGTATTCGAGGCAGCTCCCTCAGCCTGCCCATCCTCGATCAGACGACCTTCTTTCCCGCCGTCGGGCCCCACATGGCGTTGTAGACCTCTTCGATCTTCACCACCACGGCGGCCTTGGCAGGGAGCTTGTTGTTGACGGCCAGAACCCACTTCGCCATCTCGTCGAAGTACTTTCCTTCCTTGTAGATCGTCGCCTTGCCCTTGATCTGGAAGGACTTCTTCGTCTCTGTGTCGTAGCAGAGGATCGATATCTTTGGGTTCTCGGCGAGGTTCGCCGCAGTCTTGTAGAAGAAGTTGTCTCCTATCATGATCGTCTCGTCGTCCAGAACCTTCAGGAACCCGACGTAGACGACGTTCGGGGTGCCGGAGGCGTCGGCAGTGGCGATGGGGGCGGGCTTCTGCTTCTCCAGGGTCGTTCTAACATCAGCTGGCATCTTGACCATTTAGATCACCTCTGTACAAATAGAATATCAATATATTTATTCTTTGCGTCGGGAAAGGACGCTGCAAAGTGACCTTCAAGAACGCTCTGTTCGAGTCCGCTCAGAGGCTGCACTGATGATCGGCTAAGAATTTTGAGCTACATGATCCAGCTTTTTCACACCAGGTATGCTTTCTATTGACGCGATTAGATTTATAATTATTATAAGTTATAGATATGTATATTCAACTTAATCCTTCGCCAAAAAGCTTTCGCTAAAGGTAACCAGTGATGGCTGAAAGGCAGTCCATATCGCGACCAACACGATCAACCCGCCTGCCGAAACAAACAGCAATGTCAAATTCCAGGCGCCCACCGTCCCAGATATGGCTTGAGAGATGGGAACTAATCCGGCACTTGACAACATCAATAAACTCATGATTCTGCCCAGCATAATTTTAGGGGTGCGAGTTTGTATCCATGTGAACAATATGAGGGTGACATAGCCATTGCCCAGACCAAGCAGCAGCATTAACCCAAAATCTACCCAGGTTAAATTGATAAATCCCACTATTGCCGTCGCTATCCCAAAAACAGCCAGCAACGCAATCAGAAAAAGACGCATCGCTCTGCCGGTTGGCCTTGGGAGCGCTCCCGCCAACAGAAATCCCCCTAAATTACCTCCCGCAAAGCCGGACATCAGAAGTCCGAATGCCACCGCCCCTTCGGCTAACCTTTGATCGGCTAAAACCGGAACGCCTACTAGAATCGGTCCGACAAACAAAAAGTTGACCGCGGCGATGACCAGAAATATCAAACGCAACGCTTTGTCATCCCACACATGTTTCAGACCAGCGCCAATGGCGGTCCAGATGCTTTCTCTGTATGAGGCGTCAGTTGAAGATGGAAGCTTTCCGCCACTGTGCATCAGCCACAAAGTTATGGCGGACACGGCAAAGGTGACGGCGTCAATGCCAAAGGCCAATCCTATCCCAAAAAACGATTCGGAGTATTTGCCTATTAAGATACCCGCCGCTACAGGCCCGACAAATCCGGCCAATTGACCAACGCCCATCACAATTGAATTGCCGGCCTGCAAGTCTTTCTCTTTTACCAGCATTGGAACGATGCTATTCCCGGCGGGTACGGCAAACCCCGCTACCAGCCCAAATCCCAGGCCGAAGGCGTATAGCATCCACGTTTGAACAATGCCGGCGAAAACAACAGCTGCCATCACTGTCGCCAACAAAAAACGTACAAGATCTGAGGCCAGCATGATAATTCGTGGAGAAAACCTGTCGGTTATTGCGCCCCCAAAAAGCATAAACAAGGCTCGAGGAATGCCCTCTAGCGCCAGCACAATCCCCAATGCTAATGGGTCACCGGTTAGCTGCAATACCAGCCAGGGGGTTGCAATCAGGGCAAATTGATCGCCCAGTAATGAGGTTGAAACTCCAGCAAACAATAGCCGGAAATCACGAATAGATAAAACGTTAAGCATGGAATTTTTCTCGTTAAGTTAACTATTCGTAATCATTCGTTGAGATCCTTTTCCCTGTCGAATCAATCATGTTCAGATTCATTTTATCTTTAAAGAAGAACCGTTTGTTCCTGATTAATATAGCCACAGCCACCAATGTTACAACAAGTGTTAATATACATTTACTGATCTGATTCGCTTCAAAAAGTTCGGCTGAAATATTAGCGGTAACGTGAAATAGAGCGATCAGAGTGATACTGCGTTGATTCATATAATATAAGTAATTCATGATGATCGCCAGGGGTAAAATTCCGACAAAAAAATTAATCGCAAATAGCGGATGCATCTCCCACAATGAAATCTGGTATGAACCCTTGATAAAGAAAACCGGTAAGTGCCAAATACCCCACAACACCCCAAAAATTATGCTAGTTTTGAATAAGTTAAATTTGCTGGCTAAACTATCAACACCATAACCTCGCCATCCCAGTTCTTCCAGTACTGGAACCAGGACCAAAATTATCATGCTTAAAATGATTTCTCCTTCGAATACTTTTAACTCTTCAGCAAAACGTAATTGTTCTACCGGTTGCCCAAAAGCGATTGATATAAGAATAGAAACAACCATAGCCAGAGGTAAGAAGAATAAGACGAACGACAAGTAATTTTTGTTTATCAGTCTCAGATCATATATTCTTTTCCTAAAATCTGATCTGAAAGTTTTATCGGCAAATACGTACATCATAATGAGGGCAGCTATGAATAGCCCCATGTATGCTAATAATAAATTAATAACACTTTTATCGCCACTCTGGCTTTGAATTGCCAGAAGGAACCCATTTATCCATGTAATCGCAAATGCCAAAGCAAAATATATATTTGGCATGTATCGATGTATTTTATCCATTTGTTTCACCAACTAAATACAGCTCGCCCATGATTTCAATCGGATCGATGCTCACGATCAATGTATCCTCATAGATTTTATAATATCGCGCATTCCGAGTCCAATCCTGTATTTAAATGTTATGATAGACGAAATTACTTTAACATTATTACGTCATTCGTAATTATACCAATCGTAGTTCACATGATTGTCAAATACATTTGCATATAATCTGTCTATCATCCTTCTGTGAAATCCAGGACGCTGCCATTGGTAAAGTGCAAGCGGTTTTTACGTAAAAGCTGCATTCTCGTGATGATTTTAACCTTGAAAAATGGAGACCGAAATAGGGCTGTGGAGTGGGAAAGGTGATCGGGGCGCCCGAACCCCTTCCCCCCTCCCGATCAGGCGATCCTGTCTCCGGCCGTGGGGCCGGAGCTGGCCTCGTAGATCTCCTCGATCTTAAAGATCACGGCCCGCCTCATGTTGAGGTCTGGCTTTCGGGCCCGGACCGATTCTGCCATCTCATCGTAGATCGGCCCCTCGTCCTGGAAGGTCACAGACCCCTTGATCTGGAAAGACCTCCTCGGGTCCTTCGTCCAGCAGACGACGGAAGCCCAGGGGTTCTCGGCTAGGTTCGTTGCAGTCTTGTTGAAGAAGTTGTCCGCGAATAGGAGCGTCTCGTCGTCCTTTATCTTCAAGATCCCCATGAAGACGACGTTCGGCTTTCCGTCGGAGGATGCGGTCGCGAAAGGAATGGGCCACTGCTTCTCCAGGGTCTCTCTGACCTCGGGGGGCATATTCACCATATCATCATCACCGTCAAGATAGACTGACTGCAGTTTATTTATCCCTTGCCTCTCGGGCCGTCTTTATGAAATGCCGGGGAAACTCCCGATAAGATGCCGAATGGAAGTGGTTGTATGAGGCGACCATATTACCGTCGACTATCCCGTCCATTCCCTTCTCGATCCCCGTCCCCCGCTGTAGCCGGATCGCGTACTCGACCTCGGTGTCGTCGGCCAGGACCAGTTCTGAGTGGTGGAACTCGTGGCCGAGGAATGTGGCGCCCCGGGGGCCCATGGAGCAGTCGCGAAGGAAAGTGCCCTCGGTGTAGCTGACGATTCTCCGGCCCCCCATCCTGGTCCTGGCCGGGACGAGGCCGACGGCCGGGCGGGACTCGCCACCGTACTCGATCTCTCTGCAGAGGTACATCAGTCCACCGCACTCGGCGAAGATGGGCGTTCCGGCCTCGTGGGCCCGCCTGATCGACTCAATCATCGATCCGTTCTGCGATAGCTCTTTTGCATAAAGCTCAGGGTATCCGCCGCCGATGTAAAGGCCGTCGAGTTTCGGAAGGGCGGAATCGTGGATCGGGCTCACCGGCACCACCTCGGCTCCGGATAGCTCCATCAGCTCGATGTTGTCCCTATAGTAGAAGTTGAAGGCCTCGTCCAGGGCGACGCCGATTCTGATCCCAGCGCCCGCTCCGTTGGGCATGTATAGGTCGGGCTCCGGCTCCTCCAGGGGCTCGGCCTCGGCGGCGATCTCGAGAATTCTGTCGATGTCGAGCCCCTCCTCCACCACCTTTCGGATCTTTGCAAGCCTCTCCGCAAAGCCTGTGTGTCTCCTCTCACCCTCCAGCATGGGAACGAGCCCCAGGTGGCGCATCGATAGATGCATGCTCTCGTCCCTCGGGATCACCCCGACTACCTCAACCCCTGCATGATCCTGTATCGCCGAGATCGCCTTTTTCGCGTGCCGTTCTCCACCGACCTTGTTCAGGATCACGCCCCTAATATCGACGGCAGGGTCGAAGTCGATGTACCCCTTGACGAGAGCTGCCGCGCTCCTGGTGATGCTTCTTGCGTCCACCACCAGAATGACCGGCGACTTGAGCATCTTGGCGATCTGGGCTGTGCTTCCCCGGTCGCCATCGTACCCCTCGTAGAGCCCTCGGACTCCCTCGATGACGGCAACGTCCGCACCCTCGGCGGCATGAGCGTATACCTCTCGGATCGTCTTTTCGGGCATCAGGTGGCCGTCGAGGTTTCGGCACCATCGTCCGGTGATTCCGGTGTGGTAGCTCGGGTCGATGTAGTCGAGGGCCACTTTGTAGGACTGAACCGCCAGGTTTCTTCCCCTAAGGGCCGAGAGGAGGCCCGCCACGATCGTCGTCTTGCCGCTGGAGCTTCTGTCCCCTGCAAGGAGTATTCTTGGAAGGCCAGGGCTCATATGAGGGACAGCTCCCGGAGCCGGTCGTCGTCGATGGGCGTGGGGTGCCGGGGCACTGAATTGCCCATCACGTGCTCTGCCAGCTTTCGGTAGATTGCGGCGATCTCGGACTCTGGCGCGCCCTCGATCACCGAGATACCCTTCCTCTCGCACTTCTGGACGATCGGCTCTTTCGGGATATAGGCCACCATCTCGCTTCCAAGTTCTCGCGCGAACTTCTCCACGATCTCCCTTTCGCCCGAGGCCTCCCTGGAGTTGCATATAACCCCGGCCAGCGGCGTGTTCAGCCTCTTCAAGCCCCTGCAGATGTTGTTTGCGGCGTATATCGGCATATACTCTCCCGAGGTTATAATGTAGGCCTGAGTCACGAGCCCCTTTCTTATGGGCGCGGAAAAGCCGCCGCATACTATGTCTCCAGGCACGTCGTAGAGGGTGAGATCGATCTCGTCGAGGACCTTTGAGACCTTCCTCAGAAACTCGATGGCGACGATGATACCCCGTCCAGCGCAGCCGACGCCGGGCTCGGGCCCCCCGACCTCGATGCACTTCACGCCCCCATACCCCTCGAAGACGACGTCCTCTTCGGCGATCTCCCCCCCGGCCCTTATCAGGTCCATCATCGTCGGGATCCTCTTTCCCACGAGGGTTATCGTCGAGTCGCTCTTGGGATCGCAGCCCACCATCAGCACCCGGCGACCCTTCTCGGCGCAGACCGCCGCGATGTTGGAGGCGGTGCAGGACTTTCCGATACCTCCTTTGCCGTATATCGCAACATGCTTAACCTGGGACATGTTCTATCTCCAGAACGCCCAAAGCCACGCCATCGGATATACAGGTTATCCAAAATTGGTGTTACTGGGGCGATGAGAAAACCGACGAAGATCTGACCGAATTTCGGGGGCATGAAATTAGCTATCGACGCTGAGAGATGGATGAGGGGAACTATTGGCCTTGCGGTCCTCCTGAGTCTGCTAATCATGGCCATAGGAGCCTCGGCCCAGGTGCCGATGGCCGAGGTTCGTGGCCAGTTCAGCGACGGAAACGGCAGCTGGAACGCCGAGAGTTTCGGCTGGTTCTACTACGACCTCGACTATGGGGCCGGTGGCGAGAGGCTCATTATCGAGGCCGAAGGAAGAGATGTAAAAGAGGGACACCTCATCTATTCGAGCGATGTCTGGACCGAGGAGTTCGACTTTGAGGAGTGGGGCCGCTATCAGGCGGTGGCCTTTCTCGGAAAGCGATACCTGGCAGGCTACCTCGAAAGCAACTTCACCGATGCCGTCTCCGCCCTGGAGGATGGTGAGCTGAGAGAGGTTCTAATCGACTTTGACGGAATCCAGACTTCGACCTCCGAGGAACCCCTATTTTTCAATGACGGCTACTGGCTCGAGTTGGCGGGCGCATCCTCCGACGGAAACGAGGTCTACCTGATTTTGAAGAAGAACGGCCTTGAGGTGGATCGAGCCGTTGTCGGGCTTGGCGATACCTACGTCTACGAGGTGGGCGAAGACGACCTTCCCATAATCATGGCCCACATCAGCGCGGCGATGCAGGGAGCCGATAAAGCCATCGTCGACTTCAACGGGATCTTCCAGGTTCGAGAACTGCCCACGATCAAGCTCGAGACGGGAGCCGTTATCGACCTGATGGAGGTCTCCACATTATCCGATAGGAGGATCGAGCTTGAGAACTGCGAAGATCTGGTCCTTCGACGGGACAGCACCACGACCCTCGTTGGAGATCTGATGCTGAGGGTGAGGGATTCGCCCAACTTGATCTATTACCCGTTGGGAGCCATCACCGAGTATGGCCTTCAAGAGATAAGGGGGCCGGTGTACAACGAAGAATCCCTGGTGCAGCTGCTCTATTCGAGTGGGTTTATCAGTTCCGCCGAAGCTCGGTGGAATTACGAAAATTTTACTGGCTTTTACTTCGACGACGAAGATGACATAGGTGGGGAATCGCTAATTCTTTTCATGTCAGAGGATGGGATCATACAGCCAGGTCACGAGTTCACGATGAACGAAACCAGAGTTGGATACGGCTTCAAGTACACTACCTTCGTGGAGCCGGTGAAGTTCGAATTCGATCAATGGGGCAGTTATGATGCCACAGCCCTCTTTGGCCAGCTCTGGTTTGCAGGTTACGGGACCGAGACCAACCCCGATATCGGGACGAAGAGCATGATAGAGATGAACCAACTAGGTCAGGTCCTTCTTGACACCGATGAGAGTTTTAGGATCGTCGGCGGGATTGCACTCACGCTGGAGGAAGAATATGAGGTGTATACCATTGACGTATCAAACGACTCTGTCTTCATAATGCTGGTAAGGCAGAACGAGATTCTTGATCGGGCCGTGGTTCAATCCAACTCCACTTACGTTTACAAGAAAGATGTTGGGGACGTGGACGAGCTCCCTCTGATCGCCCTCCACGTCGGGAGCGTCTTCAGCGACGATGAAGAGCATTTTGCCATAGTAGATGGGATCTTCCAGGTATCTGACCGTTTAATTATTCCGATAGATCTGGGGAACGACTTCGGAGAGCTTGAGGTCAAAGTGGCAAATTCTGATTACATAATAATGGCCAACCCGGAATGGGTCCATATGAAGCGAGATTCTAAGACGAGCATTCTGCCGTACATGAGCATCGCCGTCGCCGACAACGATACGTACAGATATTACCTCTACACGAGTGAGTACGTCTTACCACCTCCAAAAATATTAGATGTATCTCTCCCCGAAGATCCGGTCCCCTCGGGTGGGGTGGCGAACTTCTCGATCTTCGTTCAAGCTGGAGACATCACCAGCGTCACAGCCGAGACTTTCGACTCCAAGGGCCAACTGATATTACCGGCAGACATGACAGGAATTGGTGTCGGTGACAGGGATATGTGGTTCTATTCCTGGCAGTGGAACGCCACAGTTCCCGCCCTTAGCGACGACGAGACCGTCCTCTTTGAGTCAGATGTTCGGGGAGGATTTTTGCAAGTCAACAACTCCACAGAGCCGGTCCAGGTGACGGTGAGCTTTGATGAGTACGGTTGGATCAGCTTTATCCAAGATTTGACGGGCGAGATTTACTACATATCCCCTGCCGAGTACGAAAATCTGGGAGCTTCTCCAAGCTACGGTGAGATGGCGTCAAACGAGAGTCTGCGGAGCAGATATGTTAAGGTCGAGCCAGGTGTGAGCGAGATCTGGTTCTTCCAGGTCGTCAACGGCACCACCATTCGCGGTGAGACGGGCCACAAGCTTTGGTTCTCGCCCCAGGGGCTCGAGCCCCACATAGTCAGGGTCGGTGCCCCCCGCGACCGGTATGAGATCAGGCTGAGAGTGGAGAACGCCAATGGAGCCCTTCAGGTGACGGGCCTTTACTTCGACGTTTCGGCACCGGATCGCCGGACCGCCTCGGTCGGGTCGGCGAAGGTCCAGCCCGATGAAAGGTTCAACCTGCCACTGGCGATTCCTGCATCAGAGAACGATACGCAAATGACCCTGACCTTTAATCCCGATTTATTGACCTTCGAGGGCACCGAGGGAGCGAGCGAGTGCGATATCGAGCAAGACCTCTCGAAGAAGGGTGAGATCGGCCTCGATATTCCCGGAAACTGCTCCGCCTTCAACCTGACCTTCAAGTCCGGAAAGAGAGAGGGCATTACTGAGGTGGAGATAGCTGATGTCGAAGGATTAAAGGTCGATGAGGTGAAGAATGGGACCGTAAACGTCACCCTTCTGCAGCGACCGGGGGGCGCCTCTGAGCCCCAGAAGAAAGCAGGTCGCATCCCCGCACCCGGGGCGATCGTCTCCTTGGCAGCGATGGGCCTCGCCGCCGTTCTGGTCGGGTGGCGGAGGCGTTAGCCCACACCCTTCCTCAACCACAGTCACGATCTTTCTATTTCCCTCGCCCGGCAGCAGGGTCGAGGACCATCCTCTTTTCAGCCACTTTCGAAGGAGAAAATCGCGGTTGTAGGATCAATTTATTTACATAAATCGCCTTTTAAAGATTCATGAAACCCATCACCTCTGTTTTGGCTGTGCTGATCCTGCTGAGCCTTGGAGCTGTCCCCTCCATGGCCCAGTATTATGATGTACCCCTCTCCAAGATCTAATTCTAGAAACGCCACTAAAATCTTTTAAAAACAGAATAATCATC
>DAQG01000122.1 GCA_002502785.1 Methanothrix harundinacea
TACTTTAATGTTTCGGATACTTAATCAAATTATAAATAAAAGAAGCCCATGAGCTTATTTCCATATTGAGACGAAATATGATGATTATTCTGTTTTTAAAAGATTTTGGTGGCGTTTCTAAAATTAGATCTGGGAGAGGGGTATAAAGATAGACGCCGCTACGCAAGCCGTAAAGGTTTCATCTTCTGTCCCGACCCCATAAGGTCGTCTCAGAACAGCAACCTGAGCTGGAACTCCTCTGAGAGCACCTTGAACAACGAACAATTCGAAAAGGACATCGAGAATTTAGACGCTCCTGTAAACGGCAAGTACAAGCTGGACGGCGCCTGGGTTAAGGTTCGGGACAAGGAGGCACCGAACTTCGCCCCTCCGGAGACTACGGGGGATTTCAAATACCACGCGAAAGACCGTGAATTTCTCTGTGTGATGGCATACTACTACTTGGATCGCCTGATCAGTGATCTGCGCGGCTTTAACGTTACCAGTTTTAACGGTGCCGTGACGGGACCTATCCAGGTTGACGCCCAGGGTTGCGACGGAGATGACCAGTCATGGTTCACAACTGATATTAACGGCGATCCTTACATTGCACACGGTGAGGGTGGGGTTCCCGATGCATCCGATCCCGGAGTCATCGTGCACGAGTACGGTCACGCGGTACATTCATTCTTGGCCAGCAACCAGACCTATGCTAACGAGCACATTTTCTGCGACTTCCTCGCCACCGCCTGGGTAGATCGCTATAACGAGAAGCAGTTTGCCCGCGAGGAGGTGTTCCCCTGGGACAACAATCCCCACAACCAGTGGTCAACATGGAGACGTGTGAACCTGACGGAGCGTTTCGACGATGTCGGGTATTCCGGATACCCTGATACGAAGAAGGGTGCGATCGGCGCAACCGCTCTGTGGGATTTATTCTTAAACATCGGCGGAAACTCTCCATACCCGGATGTGAGGCGTTGGGCTGCTGACGAAGCGATTCGAACCTACATGAACATGCTGGTGACCGTCGCCAACAATACTTCGACCGAGAACCTTATCAATGGTCTGATCACCGCCGATGAGGCCAGAACCGGCGGCCTTTACAAGAAAGTTATTTGGGATGCCTTCCGCCGCCGTGGGCTGTGGAACGAGTTCACGCCGACCGGCAACGTCGATCTGTACGTTCGTGATAGCGACACGGATATCGGGGAACATGCCAGCCCTCAGATTCACTGGACATCACCTGACATCTGGGTTCGCAACTCACCGCCACCATCCGATCCAAACGATCCCAACGATCCAAACTACGGCGAGAACCCCGACGACGGTCATCAGTCCCCCATCAACAACGCGCCTAACTACCTCTACGTTCGAGTCCGCAGCCGTGGATCGCAGCAATCTCCAGCCAACGCCTTCACCTTAGAGGCGTTCCACTGCAACCCCGCCACCGCCATGCTCTGGCCCGATCACTTCCAGTCCATGGGAACGCTGCCTATCACTTCTGCCATTCCGGCGAATGGCGGTTCGGTGAGGATCGGACCGTTCATTTGGACGCCGCAGATAGTGGACCACGAGTGTCTACTGGTGGTTGTAAAAGGCGCGAACGACCAGACCATAGCTGATACGGTCAAAGCCAAGGGGTCGGTAGACCACTGGAAGCTGGTTCGCTTTGACAACAACGTCGGGCAGCGCAACGTTAAACCAGCTCCATCGACACCAGGAGGCAAGACCAGGACTAGCTTCCTGATACGAGGGACCACTCACCCCTCGACTAACACGCTGCTACTGGACACCAGCACGCTCCCGCCCGACACCAAGATCAGCGTGCGGGTGGCCCGCACCATCACCGATCAAGCCGAGGGCCTCTCCGGCTTTATCTTGAGAGAACAGAACTCGCGGTGGTCGACGTTATCCCTTGCTGGCGGCACCGTAGGAACGATCGACGGTTTCCCGCTTGCGACTCACGAGGAGAAGAGCGTCACTTTAGATATCGACTTCTCATACCAGGCCGAGAACCTGAAGCGTTATCCCATTGTGGCGGGTCAGGTGCAGGACGGCGTCCTGGCCGGCCAGCTCACCATCGAGATCACGGCGGTGAAGGAGTCAGAGGATTACGTATACGGCAACGCGCGCAGCCGGGAGATGCATACATTGAACTGCGTGTACCGGAAAAAGATGAAACCTTACAACCAGGTACCGTTCGAGACGATCAAGGACGGACTGGCCCGCGGCTATAACGGTTGCGCATTTTGTATGCCAGAATACAACACCGACTGAGCCGGGCAAAAGGTGCCGGATACCCTCGAAGTATCCGGCCCTAGTGCTATTAGGTAGATCATCACAGTTGCTTGGATGAATACCGATGGAGAGAACGTTATGCTCCAGCAAATTCCCGAATACTATCCACCGCCGGACAAACGAAGGCGTCCGGATATCCCTCTCGTCCCAGCTGCACTGAAGGCGAAGAAGTGGACAGGAGCGCTTCCCGACAAGTTTATCGCTGCGCTCGTCACCCGTGTCTCACAGACAAACTTGAAGAATTGGGTCGCCGACCTCAGCGCATTTCACACACGTCACACAAAATCCGCCTATAATGCCCAGGTGGCAGAATGGTTGGCGAACCAGTTCGAAAGTTTTGGCTATACAGATGTAGTTAAGCGTTCGTATGAAAAAGAAGACCTTCTGCTGTACAACGTCGCCTGTACGAAACAAGGCGCCGGCAACACTGGAAAAATCATTATGGTCTGCGGCCACTTCGATTGCATCTCGGGAAATCCCGAGGACGTTGCAGCTAGAGCCCCGGGTGCTGACGATAACGCCACGGGCATAGCCGTCATCCTGGAGCTGGCCCGCATCCTGGCTCAGGTAGAATTGAACGATTCGGTTCAGTTCGTCGCTTTCTCTGGCGAAGAGCAGGGACTGTGGGGTTCAACCGCCTATGCGCAGTACGTAAAGGAGAACAACATCAGCGTTCATCGATTGATCAACCTGGACATGGTCGGCTACCCGCCAGACGATTTTGCCGTAATCGTCGAACGCGACGTAGGCAACATAGCGACTGGAAACGACATTGAATCGCAGAACTTCGGGAACGTCATGGCTCAAATGGCGACCGACTACACCAGCATGCCTGTACTGCTGGGACCAATATACGATAGCGACTACATGCCGTTTGAGGCACGAGGTTACGTGGTAATCGGTGCGTACGAGGGCGGGGAGAACCCGAATTATCATCACGGCAGCGACACATCGGTCTCTGTAGACTTTGCTTACGTCGCCGAGGTAGCGCGCATGACTCTGGCGACAGTGTTGCATGAGACAGTGGCGGTCGTCGACGAGGGCTCATCTCAGATCGACGTCTACATCCGCGACAGCGTGACGGATACCGGGGATCAGCCCAGCAGTCTGCCCCACTGGCAGTCGCCTGATATCTGGGTGCGCAACTCACCACCGCCAGCCGATCCAAACGATCCCAACGATCCAAACCGCGGCGAGAATCCCGACGACGGCCACCAGCCCCCCATCAACAACGTGCCCAACTACCTCTACGTCCGGGTCCACAACCGCGGATTGCAGCAGGCACCAGCCAATGCGTTCACCTTAGAGGCGTTCCATTGCAATCCCGCCACCGCCATGCTCTGGCCCACCCATTTCCATTCCATGGGCACGCTGCCCATCAATTCTGCCATTGACGCCAATGGTGGCTCTGTGCGGATAGGACCGTTCACCTGGACCCCACAGATCGTCGACCACGAGTGCTTGCTGGCAGTCGTCTCGGGTGCCGGTGACCGTGCCATCTCTGATATTTTTTCGGGAGAGATTGATCACTCCACTCTGGTGCGGTTTGACAACAACGTCGGACAGCGTAACGTGAAACCTGTGCCTTCGACGCCAGGAGGCAAGACCAAGACGAGCTTCCTGATACGAGGGACAACTCTCCCTTCGACGAATTCGCTGCGACTTGACGCCAGCACGCTCCCGCCCGACACCAAGATCAGCGTGCGGGTGGCCCGCACCATCACCGACCAAGCCGCGGGCCTCTCCGGCTTTATCTTGAGAGAACAGAACTCGCGGTGGTCGACGTTGTCCCTTGCAGGCGGCGCGGTGGGAACGATCGACGAATTCTCCCTTGCCATCTACGAGGAAAAGAGCGTCACTTTAGATATCGACTTCTCATATCAGGCTGAGCACCTGAAGCGTTATCCCATCGTGGCAGGTCAGGTGCAGGACGGCGTCCTGGCCGGCCAGCTCACCATCGAGATCACGGCGGTGAAGGAGTCGGAGGATTACGTATACGGCAACGCGCGTAGCCGGGAGCTGCATACCTTCAACTGCGTGTACCGGAAAAAGATGAAACCCTACAACCAGCTACCGTTCGAGACGATCAAGGACGGACTTGCCCGCGGCTATAACGGCTGCGCGTTCTGTCTGCCCGAATACAACAGCGGATGAGCAGGAGAGAATGAGGACTGAAGGGAGGGAATAGTGAACTCTATCGCCTTAAGCGTCCCTTTTCCCGAACCCCTCTCCCTTCCATCGGCACCAAGCACTTCGGCGCGTCGCCGATCAGGTCCTCCCTTCCTGCTATTCGTAGCCCCTCCCGGACGAGCACCCAGTTCCTCTTGTCCCGATAGTGGAGTAGCGCTCGCTGGATCTCCTTCTCGCGCCCCCTGGGTACATGGACCGGCTTTCCTGAGAAGGGGTCGAAGCCCGAATGGTACATGCAGGTGGAGACGGTCATGGGCGTCGGGGTGAAGTCCTGAACCTGCTCGGAATAGAGGCGGCTATCCCGGATGTATTCTGCCAGCTCGATCATGTCTTTTATTTCGCATCCAGGATGGCCGGAGATGAAGTAGGGGACCAGGTACTGCTCTTTTCCCTCTTCTCGGCTCAGGGATTTGAACCTCCGCCTGAACTCCTCCAGGACGGCTTTTGAGGGTTTGTGCATCACTTCGAGGACGCGGCCTGAGACGTGCTCGGGCGCCACCTTCATGTGGCCCGAGACGTGGTGGCGGCAGAGCTCTTCGAGGTACTCCCGACCTGCAGGGGACTGGTCGGCCAGGATCAGGTCGTGCCTGATCCCGGAGCTGACGAAGACTCGTTTGACACCGGGAATCTCACGAAGTCGGTGGAGGAGTTCGACCTGCCGGCTGTGGTCCGCCGCGAGGCTCGGGCAATCCGGGCTGCAGAGCTTATCGGCACAGGCGCCGCAGGTTTGCCACCTGTTGCACGCCATCCCGTACATGTTGGCGGTGGGACCGCCCACGTCCTGGATGACGCCCGCAAAGCCTGGCATCTTCGTCAGCTTTTCTGCCCCCCTCACCACAGACTCGATACTCCTGCTCTGGATGATCCTTCCCTGGTGGTGGGTGAGGGCGCAGAAGGAACACGATCCGAAGCACCCTCGGTGGGTGGTTATCGAGAACCGCACCGGCTCCAGGGCCGGAATCTCCTCCCGATAAGACGGGTGAGCGGCCCTAGTGTAGGGGAGCTCGTAGATCCGGTCCAGCTCCTCGGTCGTCAGGGGCAGCGCGGGCGGATTCTGGATGACGACGGTCTTGGGGTGGGGCTGGACGACTTTTTTTCCTCTAAAGGGATCCTGCTCGCCATAGTGAAGGCGGAAGGCTTCGGCGTACCTCCTTTTGTCTTTTGCCACCTCTAAAAAGGACGGTATCTCGAGAAACCCCTGGTGGTCGGTCGCCCTCCACTCCCGCACCTCCATCTTGACGGCGGTCCCGGCAACGTCCTTGATGTCACCGACATCGTCGCCACTCTCCAGGCGGCGGGCGATCTCCAGAATAGGCTTCTCCCCCATACCGAAGACGACGAGGTCAGAAGGTGCGTCTGCCAGGATTGACTGGCGGACCGAATCCGACCAGAAGTCGTAATGGGCGAACCTCCGAAGGCTAGCCTCGATCCCGCCGAGGACGAGAGGGACGTTCGGAAATAGGGCGTGAACCTTGTTGGCGTAGACGATGGCGGCCCTGTCGGGCCGAAGGAGTCGACCACCAGGAGAGTATACGTCCCTTCTCCGGCGCTTTTTGTTCGGGGAATAGTTGTTCACCATCGAGTCGACGTTTCCAGAGGCCACGCCGAAAAAGAGCCGGGGCTCCCCGAGAGCACGAAAGTCCTCGTCCCGCCTCCAGTCGGGCTGGGCGATAATCCCGACCGAGCACCCCGCATCATGGAGGACCCGGCCGATCAGACCGACCCCGAAGGAGGGGTGGTCTACGTAACCATCCCCCGAGATTAAGATCACGTCGAACCGGTCGACGCCTTCGTGCTTCGCCTCATCCATCGACATGGGAAGAGGCGGCGAGCCCATCGCCCTCGCCTTTTTTCTTTCGCTCCTTCTCATCTACAGCCTCTCTTTGAGGTGGGGTAGGTGAAGCCCAGTAGATTCGTCGATGCACCTTCGGGCATCGAGGCCCAGAAACTCAAAAACCACCGCCTCGACGACGAGGTAAGTTGATGCTCTCTCACGAAGGCAGCCTGTCAAGGCCTTGTCGCCGTGCCCCGCCGAGGCGTGTATGTGGACCATCGGCTCGCCTCCATCCCCCGGATAGATCGTCGCCACACCAAAGGTCTCCCAAGCTCCATCCAGATCCTCGACGAAAGGCGGCCCCGGCGGGATGGTCGGCTCCTTTGGGCCGGTGATTAAGTGACCCGTTTTAAGGGCACCGAGAAAGTGGATCATCCCGGTGGCGACGCCCTTTTTCGCTACGAACCGCTGGATAGACTCGATCAGATCTTCACCATCCTCCAGCCTGATAACGAAAACCCTACCGAGCCTACCTTCCGAGTACTGCATGAGACTACCTATGAGAGAACGATCATAATAAAACCTTGACCTTGACTGAAGCTGGCGCAATAGCCCCAGATCGATAGACACCGCCAATCGATCGATACTGTTATCTACTTGGAAGCTATTTTCAGCCGGTAAGCTCCGGACTTATCCGGGACCGTTGAACAAAGATGTGGGGGATTTGTACGAACCGAATTTCGTCAGTACTGTTGATATCTCTCTTCGGCGTCATCGCCTTATCCGCGATCGGCGCAGGCGCCATAGTGATAAACGAGGTGGAGCTTAATCCGCCAGGAAACGCCACCAAATGGGTCGAGCTTTACAACAACGGCGAAGAGGACGTCGATGTCGGTGGCTGGGTCGTCACCATCGTAAACTTGCCCTGGAAGGGACCGGTACCGATTCCTGAGGGCACGGTAATTCCTGCAAAGGGCTACTACCTCGCCGAGGGCGCTCTTCAGTGGGGCCAGGATTACAACGGCACCGTGATCCTGGAAGATGCCGCAGGCATCAAGGTAGACGAGACCCATCTCATGATTGACGACAGCGACAGCGACTTCACCTACGGCCGCTACCCCAACGGCCTGGACACCGACCAGAAATCCGATTGGAAGCTCATGAAGGCCACTCCAGGAGCCGAAAACGCCCTGAGCACGAAGGTTCTATTTGGATAAAGCTGACCGAAGATAATTGAGATTCGACGGACGAAAATGGATCGGTCGCTCAGAGGGCGATCGCCCGGGCCGATCTATAATTTTTCGTCTTTTTGGATCTATTTTTGGTCGGAGAAAACGCAAAATTCTTTGGTAGAAATCAACCGTCGTTCTGATCGATACGGTTATTTATTTGTAGATCATTTCAGTGAACGTCCTCCGACAGGTTGCTGTCGGTCGGAACAGATCTTCAAATCGAGGTGGGGGATTTTATCATGTATCGAATTTCGTGGAGACTGTTGATATCCTTATTTGGCGTCTTGGCGATATCTGGTGCGGGTCTCGGCGCGGTCGTGATCAACGAGGTGGAGCTCAACCCGCCCGGCGACGCCAACGAGTGGGTGGAGCTTTACAACAACGGTGCAGAAGAGCAGGACGTGGGCCGCTGGAGCGTCTGGATCGTCGACTTCGATCCCACCTGGACCGGCGTGATAAAAATACCACCAGAGACGGTGGTCGCACCCGGCAGCTTCTACGTCGCCGAAGGGGACAGACATTGGATCCACACATCTGGAAGCGGGACCGTAATCCTGAAGACGGAAGGCGGGATGGAGGTCGACAAGACCCCCCTTCTGACCGACAAAAGCGACAACTTCTTCACCAACACCCGCTATCCAAACGGGGTCGACACCGACCAAAGGTCTGACTGGGTCTTCGGTAAGGGCACCAAAAACGCCAATAATTCTTAACCTTACGATCTATGAGTAAGAAGTAGAACGTATCCCTTCTGAATTCCAGGATCGATCGTAATCCATCGGTCCATTCCTTTTTCCATCAACCGGACCAGAACCATGAGTTCACAGAATCAGACGCCCGATGGCCGAACTTCCCGCAGGATCGATGTCAAGATTTCAAAGGACCTGATCCTCTTTGCTGGCCAAAACCGCCCTCAAGAGTATCCCACCTCAAAAATCCAGAAGGGGCTCGTCATTTTCCTGAAAGGAGAAGACCTAGGCGAGGAAGGGGTGGGGTTTGGGCTTCCAGTCCTCAAGTTCGGTGACGAGGCGGCATTTCCAGGAAGGTCCAGTTCGAGGATCACGAAGGAGGGCGACCTTACGGTGGTTGAGATCGACTACGACCTCAACCTCGCGAGCAGGCTCGCGATTGGAAATAGACAGATCGATGGGGATCGGCTTTATCGAGCCAAGGGCAGGATCGACCGTCTCCACAGAGATCGTCCACCCCTGAGGCGCACCATAAACCTCGCCTCCGCCCTATTAAGGCGGGCCCTATCGGTGGAGACGAGGCTCGCGGAGACGGATTCGTTTGGCAGAGCGAGGGTGGTATACACCATATCCCGAAACGGCAGGATCGACGTCCGCGTGAGATGCTGGCCGAAGGAAAAGGGCTGCACCGAGATGGCGGTCATGAACGAGCAGGGCGCAAGCAGCTTTGAACGCTTCCGAAACTCCGAAGGGCTGGACCTTTTGGGCAAAGAGATAGGCCCCTGGGAAAGAACTTCAGCAGAGTGGTCCGAGTTCGTCGATTCAAAGCATGGTCTGTCCTTCAAGCTCTGGAAGACTGAGGGCGCAGAGCCATTTTATGGACGGGAGGCGAGGCCCGGCCGTCTCGCCTGGGCAGGGCTAGCCCACGTGGTTCCCATGCCCAGCGGAAGAGAATTCGAGTACAAAATCGTGCTTGGTGCACCACCATGACCTCCGTTCTTTTGATATACCCCTACTTCAAGCCCCGGCACAAGAACCCGAGCTTCCTCTTTCCCCCTTTGGGCCTCGGGTACATCGCCTCCAACCTTCGAAAGGGCGGTCACGTGGTGGATATTTTGGACTGCACCTTTCTCGAAAAGAAGGAGGCTCGGGGCAGGGCCATCGCCTCGAAAGCCGAAGTGGTGGGGATCTACTCCATGGCTTCGATGCGAGACGAAGCCCTGAGATTTGCGAGGCTCCTTCGAGATCAATCCAAGCTATTGGTGGCGGGCGGACCTCAGCCCTCATCCGATCCTGAGCCCTTTCTCGACGATTTCGATCTGGCTGTGATCGGTGAGGGCGAGGAGACGATCCTGGAAATCCTTCGATCCCTGGAGGAGGGATCCGACTTCGGTTCGGTGAGGGGGATCGCCTATCGTCGGGGAAGGGCGGTGAGATCGGCTCTCAATCCTCGAAAGGGGAAGTTGGCCCTCAAAGATGCTCATTGCGAGGAGGTCGTTGTAACAGAGCCGCGACCTCTCCAGGAATGCTTGGACCGGGTGCCCTTTCCCGCAAGAGACCTCTTTGCCAACGAGGACTACATCCGCTACTGTAGGAGGCGTTTTGGCAAGGCATCCACAGCCTTGATCACCACAAGAGGCTGTCCCTTCCACTGCGAGTTCTGTAGCCGTTCGGTATTCGGGATATCTTATCGGGAGAGGTCCCCCGAAAACGTCCTCGACGAGGTGGAGGTGGTCCTCGGTCTCGGGTACGATCACGTCCACTTCGCTGACGACGTCTTCACCCTCAACAGGGATCGGGTCCTCGATATCTGCCAACGGATCCGGGACGGAGGCCCGTCTTTCGGCTGGGAGTGCCTCGGCCGTGTCGATTCCATCGATACGACCGTCGCCCTGGCCATGAAAGAGGCCGGATGTGAGAGGGTCCTTTTCGGGATCGAGTCGGGTTCCGATTCCGTCTTAAGGCTGATGAAAAAGAGGATCACTGTAGAGAAGGCAAAAAGGGCCGTCTCGGCGGCTCACTTTGCCGGCCTCAAGACCGGAGCCTTCTTCATACTCTGCTATCCCGGCGAGACCGACGATATGGTTCTTGAGACCCTGAGGTTTGCAACCCGCCTGCCCCTCGACTACATATCCTTCACCATCCCTCACCCGCTGCCAGGAACTTCCCTTTACGAGAGGGTGAAGGGAAAGGCGGCTTCGGATGCTGGCTCGCCGGACGAGGTGATGGTATTCGACGCCGAATTTTCCAAGAGAAAGATGAGGTTTGTCACCCTCAAGGGCGAGGTCCAGTTCGAGATCCGAAAACGTCTGGGCCGAGGCGCTCCTCTGGTCCTCGCGCCCTTCGAGGTCCTGACCGACGAGATATTCAGTCGTATGAAGTAGCAATGCTTGTAATTTGCGAGGGGTTTTGAGTGGCGAGGGAGATGTTGCCTTTCGCCTCATCGATACGGTTATTTATTCGAAGACCATTTTTATCCCACGGGCCGGGACGGACATCGTCTCGGGACTCAGATCTGAAGTTCATGTGGGGGTTAATCATGAAACTGATCTTGCAATTATTGATGACGTCTTTGACGTTTCTTGCCGGCATCACGATCGTATCGGGATTGGGACCGGGATCGGTCGTCATCAACGAGGTGGAGCTGAACCCGCAGGGCGAGGCGAGCGAGTGGGTGGAGCTTTACAACTCCGGGGACGACTCTGTGAACATAGGTCGCTGGAGCGTTTCCATCGTCGACACCCTGCCCTCCTCGGGCAAGTGGATGGGCGTGATCCCGATACCGAGAGATGCCTCCATCCAGGCTGGCGGGTTCTACGTAGTTGAGGGCGACGATCGCTGGGTTCACGGAAACAACGGAACGGTCTTCCTAAGGACCGACTCCTGGGCAGAGGTGGACAAAACGCCACCTCTGAGCGACGAGGAGGGAAACGACTTCTCCTGGTCCCGCTACCCCAACGGCCTGGACACCGACCGGAGATCTGACTGGGTCTTCATCAAGTCAACTCCGGGCGCGGAGAATTCCCTAAGGCTCGTCTCAGGACCCTGAGGGGTTCATAAGCCCTCCGTCCGGCCCGGCCAGCCTGGCAGGTCATGCAAAACCAGTATAATCTAGCGCCGATTTCAGAGAGAGATCAAGCATCCAGGGACGAAGATGGCCGCGATTTGATGTCCTGCCGCACCTTGAGGGACGCGGCTCTTCAGAGGTCCTTTCGCATTCATTTATATGAGAGGATACCGTAAATAGGTCCCAGGTGGAAATTCATGGTATCTCTGAACGTGAACGCGGCTACGGCCAAGGTACAGGGAAGCGAAGATTCTGAGAGGTATCCCATCGTTGCTGAGGTCAAGGGGCCCGGAAAGGATGGGGGTCTCATGGTCACGGTGGGAATCGAGTCGCCGATATCGGCCAAGGTGAGCGGCGATTTTCAGAGCCCTGTGGCCGTCAGTCTTCCCGAGCTTCAGCAGATAGCCCAAGCCGTCACCAAGATGGTGGAGGGCATAAAGGTCGACGTCGCTGGCGTGAAGGAAAGCCCTCTGAAGGTTGCCCTCGGCCGGATCCCAGTGGACCTGACCATCTCCGTCACATCCCCCAAAGACGAGTCGGTGCTGACGGTCAGCATAAAGGGCTCGATAGGGGACTGAGTTTTCCCGTTCCCTTCAATCACAAGCGATCCCGAGCCCCCCGATCTCTTATCTTTCGGACGGGGGCGAAAGGTCCTGGTTGAGGCGGAGTGATCCATCTGATAGAATTCTTCTACTCAATCCCGGGCTGGCTCGCCACGTTCCTTCTGGCGATGTCGCCGATCTTCGAGCTTCGGGGCGCTATACCTCTCGCGATAGGGGTTTACGGCCTCTCTCCCCTTGAGGCATACCTGATCTCGGTAGTCGGAAACCTGGTGCCGGTGGTCTTTCTCCTACTTTACCTGGAGCCGGTCTCTCGCCGCCTGATGAGATACCGGCTCGGAAAGGCGTTTTTCACTTGGCTATTCACCCGAACCTACAGGAATCACGTCGAGAAGCACCGAAAGTACGGTCTTCTCGCCCTCACCTTTTTCGTCGCGCTCCCGCTTCCGGTGACGGGGGCTTGGACCGGCTCTGCCATAGCCTTCATCTTCGGCCTCAAGTTCAGGCAAGCCTTTCCAGCCATCGCCGTTGGAGTCTGCATCGCGGGAGTTATCGTGACGGCATCGGTGATAGGAGTGATATCCATAGCCTTCGGCTGAGTTCGGCGCCGGGATCACTCAAGCTGGTACTCTTCCGCCTCCTTGCTCAAAAAGTAGCCCATCAACGTCCTGATCACCACCACAGCACCCAGGAGGATCAGCTCCTCGTGGGTGGGGGCGACGAGGGTTGAGAGGACGTCGGCTGCTATGAAGAACTCAAGGCCGAAGACTATCTTGTCGGTCAGCTCTCGCCTTATGTGGTTGTAGGTGTAAGGCCTCTTTGCTACCTCCAGAAGCGCTATGTGGAGGATGGACTTCAGGCCACCGAATA
This sequence comes from Methanothrix harundinacea, assembly GCA_002502785.1. Lineage (GTDB taxonomy): Archaea > Halobacteriota > Methanosarcinia > Methanotrichales > Methanotrichaceae > Methanocrinis > Methanocrinis harundinacea_A. The sequence goes on from DAQG01000122.1 coordinate 12,663, forward strand.
TTATCAGAGCCGCCCCGACAAGGCTGAAAAGCTGGGCGAAGGTATCCACAAGCTGCCTGAATATCAGCTCAAAGAACGGCAATGTATTCACCTATTTCTCACTTTACGACGGCTTCATATCCTTCTGACACGAACCTCTGTCCTTGCGGAAACTCCGAGGGCATCGGCGGCGCTATCCATGTTAATTGCGATCTCCATCCGCCCCAAAGAGCTGACGAATGCTATCCATTCGCCTTTGGGCACGTCGCTGTAGGTGGTCCCGAAGACCGCATCAACATTCTCACCGCCGGTTAATATCACAATTCCGTCACCCGGCGATATATCTGCCCTTTCGATCAGGTCTTGACGGATGTTGGTGACGAGGTTTCCCCAGTGGTCGACGTGAGCGACGACCCCTACGATGGTCTTATTATCGAGATATGCCTCTGCGACCTCGATCCTGACGGGATCGAAGAGCTCGGGTCCGACCTCGGAGGGGTCCATCCCGGCGGCTAGGTGGCCAGCCACAGGACCGTAAAAGCCGATCCCCTTGAAGGTTGCTGAAGCGTTGCCCCTCGAGGTGAGGTCCTGGTTTGAGATCTGCCGGACGCTGGCGACCCCAAGATCATTCATGACTTCTGTAAAAAGGCCGTTGTCCGGGCCGACTAAGAATTTACCGTCTTCGGTCTCCAGGACGATGGACCTCTCTTTTACTCCGGAACCTGGGTCGACATCCGCCACAAAGACCGAGCCAGGTGGGTATTCTCGCGCTGCCTGGGCGAGGATGTACGACCCCTCGGCGACGTTGAAGGTCGCAACTTCATGGGTTATGGTGGATATCCTCGCGTTCGGGTTTGCCGAGTATATTGATCCCTCCAGGGCTCCGACATAGAAGTCGGAGGTCCCGTAGTCGGTGAGGAGGACTACCAGGTTTTCAACGCCACCTCCAGAGGGCGCACCTACCGCCCCTGGAAGAAAGGCCAGGAAAGCTGCCATCATCGTGATCAGAATCATAAGTCGTCTTATCATTCTCACTTCTCCAACGAAATCCATCCTCTTTTTCGTCACAGCTTTATAAAGATGTGGCGAAGTAAGTCACCGCCTGAAGAACCGGCTCCTTCGGCTCCTCGGCCCTGGGTGGGCTCATCTTCGGCTTCGGCCTTCTCGGCTACTGTTCGGGAACGATAGCCGGAGCCGTCGGCCAGGGATCGATCGACGCCCTGGTGAGCGGATTCGGCGGCGGACTTCTGGGGGCCGGCCTCTTCGCCGAGATTTATCCGAGGCTGGAAGAGACGATGCTGAGGAGGGGCGAGTTCGGGGACGCGACGTTTCCCGAGATCCTGGGGATGAACTCTTGGCTTGTGGTGATCCCTGCGGTTCTGACCCTGATCGGGCTGCTATTTTGGATCGAAGGAAGAGGGCTTTGAACACCCGAGGAGCAAGGAACATAACGGAGATCCGATGTCCCTCTTAAAATGAGAGCGGCTGAATCAGTCTCATTTCAGCCTGTATTCCCCGCGATAGTTTGAAAATTAAAATATGGTTTTTATAATCGCGTCTGTGCTTGCAATTAGCTCCTTTACCTCATCATCCGTTGGTTCACGCTCTTTTTTATGATCACAGTAATTCCGTATATCGGTTGAGGATTTCGATTTACTCGATGCGATAGCGCGATTTGAGCCCAAATCCAATAATTAGCATCATTTTTGCGCTCAACCGTAACAAATCTTCTTATTTTACTCTCATTTTTCATTAATTTTAGATAGCATCCGCTATCTTCAGATTACCTTTGCCTTTTTTAGTCTGTATAGCTGATACAGATTATA
>DAQG01000123.1 GCA_002502785.1 Methanothrix harundinacea
CGCCTTTCCTGATCCGCTCCCCTTCATACATAGGGGACATGTCCAGTTCGATTTCTTCTGCCATTTCTATAACTCCGTTTTTCTAAAAATGAAAAAATAAAGTTCATGCCGTCAATTTAGCGGTTACCTCGTCCACCGCCTCATGGTACTTGTCCTGATCGAAAGCAAGGTTTCCAAAGGTCATGTCGGCGTTGACGTGGTAGTACCTGTCGATGGAGACCCTCTTGATGTCCCTGTTGAAGTTCTTGAGCGCAGAGAACATGGCGCTGGCGAACTTGTAGAAGATCCCCATGAAGATCACGACGTCGTACTGACCCTGGCCGTCCAGCCCCTGCCAGTCCTTGAACCGCAGATAGTTGGTCAGCGGGTGAAGCCCGATCATCGTCACGTTATCGGTATAGCCCCTCTCGATGAAGCCCTTGATGGAATGGGCGGTGGCCGCGATCGGAACTCCAGTCTTTCCGATAGCTATCACCTTGTCGAACATCACGGGGTCCTCGAAGAGCTCTGCGCCAACGACGAGAAGAGGCCTCTTAGCCTTCTTCATGATGGCCCCTATGACCGCGGTGTTGTAGGCCTTCGCCATCTCCGGCCCTGGAATCTGGGCCATCTCAAAGGGAACAGCATTCTTGGTAGTGTCGACTGTCATCTCTATCGCCTCCTCACTTCTTGGTCCTGATCTTCCTCTCGATGTTCGTCGGATCGAAGCTGACGTCCATCTTTCTGATGGGGCCGCTGACGATCGCCTTCCTCTTCCAGTCGATCTCCCAGCCGTGCTTCGACTCCAGCTCCTTCAACATATCGTCCTTCCACTTGAGGGGAAGGTCTGAAGCGTGCCGGACGTAGATCGCCCAATCTGGGGGCATGCACCCGAAGTACTTCATGCTGATGTCACAGTAGTGGGTCAGCTTGATCATCCTGCCCTGGCTGTTGTCGCTGGGCCTGATGCAGAGCTTGGCCATCATCAGCATCGCTTCTTCGACGGACTCTGCTACGTAGAGCATGTGCTCAGGCGCGGGCTCGCAGTAGACCCTGGAGCCGTCTCTGGCGTCGATGATCTCCCAGTCCTCCTTCTTGTCGGTCCTGCCCAGGAACGCTCTCCTGTACATGACGCTGTGAGGCTGGACCACGACTGGAACGCCCATGCGGTTACATCCCGTGGCGATGGAGGCAGCCTTCTGAGAGTAGGCACCCCAGGCGACGCCGCAGGCGCCGATCTTGCTCAGGGTATAGTCGGCCATGTCGTCGAAGTTGGCCCGCTCGTTCCTGCCAGCGAAGATCGTGGCGATCTTGATGGTGGCACCAGTGATGTGAGCGTTGGCAACACAGCTTCCGACGTTGCAGATGTTTCTGCCGTCTACAGCTCCGCCGTACTGCTCCCAGATCGTCTTGCCATCATCGTCGGTGTAGAGGGACATGTCCATCGCCATGCAACCGGAAGCTGCAACGATGAAGCCTCTGTCAACAAACTCCTTGGCTATGTCGTAGCACTCTTTGGTCCCGTTCGGATAGTTACCGCACCCAACGATAGCGATGACTCCAGGGATCGTTCCGAGAACGATCGGTGCACCCACACGCCTGATCTCAGTGTCCTTGACGGTACCTCTTCCGGCCCTCATCTTGAACTTCTGGTTTCTTATATACTCCTTGTTGGCGTAGGCGTAGAGGCTGAGGATCGGTATGTCCTGGGGACAGACCTGCTCGCACCTTCTGCAGCCGACGCAGATCTCGTAGGTCGAGCTGAGAGGCTCAAAGTTGCCCTTGGCGGCCGCCTGGACCACGTCGCCTATCTTGATGTGGGGCGGACAGACGAACTGGCAGGAGTGGCAGTAGGTACAGGACTCGGCGTACTTCTTGAAGTCTTCCTCGGAGAGGAAGGGATCTGCCTCCCTGATCTCGGCGCGCTTCGGCTTGACGGCAATTGCGGTTCTAACGCCGATTTCGCCAGCCTTTGTCGGGTCGAGGACAGCGACGCCGGGCATCCTGAAGTTCACCAGGTCGTCGACGATCCCGTCGACGGGATCGTTTGTCCTGTCTGGCAGGCCCAGCATGATCTTCTCGCTGGAGGCTATGACCGGGATCTTGAGCTTGGAGCACTCGTTGAGGACATCGGTCCAGACGCACTGCTCGTCTACCATCACGCAATCCATGACGTCGCCCCGGACCATCTTTCTCCACCAGCCGATGGCTCCGGCGATCTTGGCTTTGGTCCCGACCATCTTGTACTTCTCGCTTATCTCCTTGGGATAGCCAAGCCCCTCGCCGATTCTGACGTTGTCATGAGCTGTGCAGCAAACTCCACCGATGTCTACTTTGTCCCAGAGGTTGTTGTCCTCGGTGTAGAACATCGCCTCGGAAGAGGCTGCCAGGTTGTGACCGTAGGTTATCAGGATGGCCTTGCTCTTGTCGAGGGTTCCCATTCCGCACTCGACGATGGGGGCGTCCTCATCGCCTCTGGGCATGTCGTAGGCCACCGTCTGAATGATGTCTGATACCTCCATGCCCAGGTGGTCGAGCATCCCGGCGTGAAGGGCCTTGGACTCGAAGTCTAGGTAGCTTCCCTCCTGGCCAGTGTGAGTGGAGGCCAGAAGCTGGGATACCTGCTCCTCGAAGTAGCTCAGGACAGGTCCGAAGTCCTTCAGGGTCTTGGGCTTAATTCCGGCGATGGTTCTGGTTATCGGCGCATCAACAAGGATCTCGTCGCCCATGTTGACGGGCAGGTCCCCGAACTTGTCCAGACACCAGTGGTAGAGGTGTCGGCCGTGGGCGCAGTGAGCGGTGGCGCCCATCAGGCAGGCGATCAGGACTATCCTGCCCTGCTGGGCGGCCTGGTCTATGCCGCAGGCGCCCCTCTTGTCGCCGGTCAGGTCGCAGGGGCCATAGGTACAGAGAGTACACCGATCACAGATCGGCGAATAAAATACTTTGTACCTGTTCATTATCTTGAAGTCCCAGTCTCTGAGAGTGGCGATGGTCGGGTAAGGGAACGGGCCCATGGGCTGGTCCCACTCCTCCACCTCCTTCACTATCGCGCCGATGTTGATCTGGACATTCTGCATGTCCTCAACGGCAAAACTGCCTTCCATCTTATCCATGCTTGACCTCCTTCTGTTCTCTGGTTTGCTCGGTAGTCGCCTGTAGAACATAAAACCCTTTCGGATTACAAACTAGTATAATGTGTATATTATTGTTTAGATTATTGATTAGAACACATATACATTTAAGTTTGTGAAATCGTGACGGTAATTTAATGCTAAAAATTAAGGATTATGTTTCGATGGGACGATATCCAATTAAATTGATAAAAATCCATCCAGGTTGAGATCAGTCCGCCAGATTGAAATGCGAAAAGGCAGGAGAGGGAGGCGATCCATGATGCAGATCAGAAAGAGCTTTGCCGAGGCCGAGGCCTGCCACCACGGCGGAAAAATCAGGGCTGTGGCCTCCAGCCTGGACCTCGACCAGGAAGAACTCCTGGACTTCAGCGCCAATATTAACCCGCTGGGCCATCCTCCCCTGGAGGGCCTGATCCTGCGGGAGATGGAGAGGGTGGGCCATTATCCCGATAACGATTATGTCGAGTTCAGGAGGGCTTGTGCAAAGTTCGTGGGGGTCGACCCGAAGAACATCGTCCCCGGAAACGGCTCGTCGGAGCTGATGAGGCTCTTTGCAGAGGTCCTGATCGAGGAGGGGGACAGAGTGGTGATCACATCGCCGACCTTCGGGGAGTACGAGGCCCAGTCCCGCCTCTTCGGGGCCGAGATCGTCCAAGTCCCAAGAGGCATCAAATCCCCAATAGACCCGAAGGATTTTTTGGAGGACTCCCTCTTAGAGGAGGCTAAGGCAGTCTTCATCTGTAACCCAAACAACCCCACGGGAATCCTCCTTCCGAGACACCAGATCGCGGATCTGGCTGAAAGGTGCGAGAAGGCGGAGACATTCCTATTCGTGGACGAGGCCTTCATAGAGCTATCGGACCCGGACCAGACCGTCGCAGATATGGCCCCAAAGATGGAGCACCTATTCGTCATAAGGTCTCTCACCAAGTCCTTCGGGGTTCCGGGGATAAGGCTCGGGTTCGGGGTCGCAGGAGACAAGCTTGCGGACGTGATGAACAAGACCCGCCTTCCCTGGAGCATAAGCTCCCTCGCCTCGGTGGCCGGAGCCCATCTTCTCACCCAGAATGACCACCTAGTTAAAAGCAGGCAGGTCATAAAGGAGGAACTACGCTGGCTTTCCGGAGAGCTGGAACGGCTCGGCCTCGAACCAGTTGAGAGTTCCGTCAACTTCATCCTGGTGGGAGTGGCGCCATCGGGTCTTCGATCTTCTGAGCTGGTCGAGAAAATTGAGTCGGAGAGGGTTCTCGTCAGGGACTGCAGGTCCTTCGGCCTCGGCGAGGATTACGTCAGGGTGGCCGTCAGGAACAGAGAGGAGAACATGAGGTTTGTAAAGGCTCTCGAGAAGGTGCTCGGATGAGAAGGGAAAGCTGCGATCGGTACCCGTGCCACGTTCCCGACCAGGACTGCACTTTCTGTTTCTGTCCTTTCTACCCTTGCCTCGACGAGAGGACAGGAGGGCGTCTCGTGAACGAGGAGTGGTCCTGCGAGAATTGCACAGTGATACACGCTTTCGATGTTGCAGAGATGGTGATGGAGGGTCTTATCCGGGGCAAGGACCTAGAAGAGATCTGGAAAGAGGTGGAAGAGAGTCTATGAACGGCCGGACTGCGAAGATCCCGACGAAAAACGGGGCGAGACATATATGATCGCTATGATGATCGCTATGATCCCCGAGCCGCTAATCGTCCTCCTTTTGGCGATCGCCATAGACCTGATCTTGGGCGAGCCGCCCGCCAGGGTCCATCCTGTAGTCCTCATCGGAAGGCTGATCGGAACCTTGAAGAAGCGGGCGAGGCCTACGAGGGCGTGGGGCACAGGCGTCGCCCTTCTCGTGATCCTATCAACGGCGGGGGCGGGCCATCTTCTGATCGCGGCCGGAGATATGGTGGACTTCGTAGGCCTAAGCCTCGGCATCTTCGTCTCGGCATACCTTCTCAAGTCGACGATAGCGATAAGGTGCCTTCTGGAAACATCAAGCGAGATCGGAAGGCTCGTAGAAAACGACTTCGAGGGGGCAAAGAAGCTTCTTCCGGCCCTGGTGAGCCGAAACCCCAATGGTCTCACGGGAACTCAGGCGACGTCAGCGGTGATAGAGTCCCTCTCAGAGAACTACGTCGACACCGTGGTATCGCCCTTATTTTACTATCTGCTCTTTTCTCCTATCGGCCTGGGGGTGGAAGCGGCCCTCGCCTACAAGGCGATAAACACTCTCGACAGCATGCTCGGGTACAAGACCGAGGAGCTGAAGAACCTAGGCTTTGCCTCGGCGAAGCTTGACGATCTCGCCAACTGGGTCCCGGCAAGGCTCAGCCTTCCGATCATCGCCGCGGCCCGGCCGTCGAGGGCAGGACAGGCTTTGAAGATCGCCCTCCGGGATCATGCCGCAACCCCGAGCCCCAACTCCGGCTGGCCGATGGCGGCGGCGGCGGGTGCCCTGGGGATAAGGCTGGAAAAGCCTGGGGTATACGTCGTGGGCGAGGGGGGCGCGGAGCCATCGACCAGAGACCTGGCCCCGGCCCTGCGGCTTGTGGGAACGGCGATCGCCCTCACCGTGACCGTGTCAGCCCTCGTTCTGCTGCTTTGACCAGTCTCCTCGACTTTGCGGCCGTTTATGATAAAAGAGTTAAGAGTTCAATCCTCGCAGGTGTCGTCACCGCAATCTTCGCAGCTTATCAGGCCGCAGGACTCGTCCTGGCCCTTTATGACGACAAAGCCCCGTCCCCTCTCGTCGTCGACGTAATCGATGACGGCGACCCGCAGCTCCTCGTACTCGTTCGGGTTGATGTAGACCTCGACGTCGTTGCTCTCAAAGACCAGGTCCTTCTCGTTAAAGGGTCCGAGGCCAAGGGCGAACCTGGGCGCATCACCGGGCAGGCTCGTCTTGGAGAGCTTGACGACCTTTCCCTCTGCTTGTTTCATCAGGAGCTTTTCCGCCGCAGCATCGGTTATCTCGATCATTATTTTGCACCAAAAAGTACTGGTCGGGAGGGATATTAAAGATATGCGATCCGGATCCTGGGGAAACCCGAACCATTTGATGAAGCCCTTCACTACAGACCCTCAAGACAAACTTTCGAGACAAACCTTCGAGATGAAATACGATAAAATACGACAAATACGACAAAATATTTATCAGGGCCGGGGACCACCAAACCACAGATGGAGAAAATGGGCGATCTATTGGAGATGCTGCGGCGTTTCGACTCCCTGGGGTCCACGAAGGAGGCGGCCAAGGAGGTCTTCGGCTGGGGCGTGGAGGACGTCCTGATCAGGGAGGAGCGACCAGGCGTGGACCAAGTGATCATCCTGTTCTTCAACGGCCTTATCATCGAGGCGAGACACATCCTCAGCGAGGGGCTGGAGGAGTTCGGGGAGGAGTGGGAGTTTCGGCTTAAGATGAGGACAAACCTCACCTCCACCATCAGGTACAACGTCTTTTACTCTCGGTACATTCACGGGAAGGGGTACCTGAGAAACGACATCGTCTTCGTCGAGAACAGGCTTCTCCGAAAGATGCTGGAGGACTTTTACATCCCCCGGCAGCGCTCGATCTACAAGCCGATAATCCTAGAGTTCAAGGGGCTTCACGCTTACGACTTCTTCGGGATCGAGGTGGATCGAGACCACAGCGAGATATATTACTCCACGGTCCGGCAGGGGCGGGAGGAGGCCGAGTCGAATATCGACGACGTCGTCGGCCGCCTCAACTACCTCAGCGATATGATGAAGGACGAGAAGCTCCGGAAGGACCTGAAGGCGCTGGACGAGGACCTCTGCAAGGTTCTCTGCATACTCTGCCCGACGGGGTGAGGGCGGGCTTCGGGCCGGAATATCTCGGTTTCGGGGTTCGGGTCACGTTTTTGGGGACGGGTCGGAGGTAGACGAGGCTTTTCTTTTACTACATCGACATGCGACCAAGGCAGCAATAACAGCTGGGATTTGGTCAAGGCGATAACCGCTAGATCCGAGACTGATGTCAGCATAAGATTTAAAGTCCAAAGACTCAATTGTTTAGCAGTCACACAAACGTTTTAACCAATTCCACAATTGTTTCATCGATTTTATTATATATTCCAGCCCGCAAAATGCCGCTAAAAACGAAACGAGATATATTAGCCATTTAAAATATTCGCGCTCATAGATATAATTCACGTGCACATCTACGACCCCCTCGTCTTGATACCATCTCCCCAAATTTCCATAAGTATATAGAACAGATATTTTATAATCTCTTGCTGGCGCGTTTTCTGCTATTATAAAATCGATGGTATATGGAGCAAAATATGTTGGATTATCTGTCGTTCTTGCCTCTCCTAACATCAAGCCAGATGCACCAGATATATCAGCTCTTTGAAAAGCTTCTTCAAACCCTTCAATCTCGCTAATATCGACCATCCTATACATGTCTTTTGAAACTAAATGATAAAAACTGGGGGGCGATAAATTTTGTGGTTCGTAATATGCTTTAACTTTGGAAGGACTTGTGTGTTTATATTCTCTCGCTGTAAAATTGATTGTTCCGTTATTCGGTAATTGATCAGGTATGACTACGTAAAGTTTGCTGGTATCCACATCTCCTAGACCCGTTATAAATAATTCAATTTTTAAATTATCTCCAGAATTAAATTGGGTGCGACTTGTTTGTATTAAAAGATTATAAGACGGATCTCCGGAGAAATCTGCCAACACGGTACGATTCCCGAAAACACCGATTGGTAATATTACTAATACGACTGATACGACCAATAAGACTAATGGTATGAGCTTCATTTGTATCACCTAGTCTTCCATTATATTCTTAATCATTTTCCTCGCCCAAAGGTGAATCCCCGGACTGCCTCCCCCCTAGCAGAAGGCCTTCAATTTCATCTCGCCCGTTCCCGACAACGTCCCCCATCCAGCGCGACCCTCGCCCACTCCGCACGATCCCGCCGCCCTTTTCGCCACGATCTATTTTCGCCGCCCGCCTTCCTTCCCGGCGGGGGTCCCGCGCCCCTCGACGCGGCCGCCCCGCATCCCCGCCGCTTGCTCCGATCGCCATCAAAAAACAATTGAAACTCAACAGACCCACGAAAGGTGAGTTTAGTCGTTCATACCAGGAGTTCCGCCCGTCAACTGTACAACTCGTAATATATATTTGCCATAAATTTCCGTGAAAATGTCTGGAAATCGGGCCGTCAGTGTGGAACTGCCAGTCGATTCGCCGCAACCAGAAAAAAACGATATTTAAAAATAACCTCGGGGAAAGTTTTTTATCTAAAGCATTTACATGGAATATTAACTGTGATGTGAGGGATATCCTGATAAGGATCAAAGTCTGAAGGGAATTATACAGCTTGAGTTCTGTGGTGTCCAGCATCGCATCAGATGGGGGCGTATCAGATCGATACGTGTCTTGAAGCTAAAAATTAAAATTGAAGGGGACGGTTCCACCATGCCAAGTGGTTCTTCGCGGTTTTGGACTTTGAAGGGTATAAAGGGGAGCCTTAGAACAACAGCGATTCGTAGCGTCTGCATCGCCGTTATATGCCAGCTGGCGCTGAACGCCTTTTTGGCCTTGCCGGCTTTTGGGGATACTCCCCCGGTTGATGCCGATTCCGGCAAGGTGCGTGTAGTTCTAAGTGCTGGAGAGTACAGCATAATCAAAGACGAAAGCGGCCTTGACGTCATAATGATGGACGACTTTGCCTCGACCACCTCGCCAGGAGACCCGATGCTGGTGCACAAGGTCTACAACGTCCTCCTCCCGCCCAATGCGATTGAATCAGATCTCAATTTGGAGATAGTCTCCGCTGACGTTCAAGTCCTGAATGGAACGTACGAGATCAAGCCGGTGGGACCCTTCGCCCCAGACGTTGACGAATTTTCCGGCGGGGTCTCGCCGGCAGAATATTGGGGAGAGAATAAAGACATCACGGACGGGAAGAACCTCAACGTCTACGGACTGGACGCAAACTATCCTGAGAATTACGTGGAGCTTTTGCCCTACTCAGAGATGAGAAAATGGAAATTTGTGAAGCTGGACTTTTTCCCGCTCCAGTACAACCCGGCGTCAAAGAAGCTCACTCTGATAAAGAATGTAGTTGTGGATATAAGCTACGGAATCTCCCCGGATGTAATGGATCTAGGTCTTGCAGCCGATACGGTTATGGACGACGTCGCTACGGAGCTTTTTTTGAATTACGACGAGGGAAAGGCCTGGTATGACCTGGAAAGGTCAGAATTCGAACCTCAGGCGACCTACGATTACGTCATAATAACCACCAACGCCATCGTCGCGGGCAGCGCCAAGCTGAGCACCTTCATCGCCCATAAGCAGAACCTCGGATACAGCGTTTTGGTGGTCACCGAAACCGACTTCGGCGGATTGACGGGCCAGGCACCAAATCACAAGGCAGAGAAGATTCGCCAGTGGCTGAAGAACAACTACGTCACCATGGGGATCAAGTACGTGCTACTGATCGGCGATCCTCATCCTTACGAGAGCGGTGAGGGCGACATCCCCATGAAGATGTGCTGGCCGAGGTATTCATTTTCAAGCTATAAGGAGTCCCCGACAGACTACTTCTACGCCGACCTGACCGGCAACTGGGACAAAAACAACGACACGATCTACGGCGAGTGGGGAGCTGGAAAAGATTATCCCGTCACCGGCGGCGTCGACTTCACCCCCGAGGTCTACGTCGGAAGGATACCGGTATACTACGCGGACTATGCAGCGCTGGACATTATACTTCAGAAGATCATAAGCTATGAGCTATCTTCTAGCACAAGCTGGAGAAAGAGCACGTTGCTGCCGATGTCCTTCAGCGACGCATCAACCGATGGAGCCCGCCTGAGCGAGCAGATGAGAAACGATTACCTGAACCCCAACGGATATTCTTCCTGGCGCATGTACCAGCAGGGAAGCATCGGATCATGTGCAAACTCAGTTTATCCAAGCGAACAGGAGCTTCTCGGAGGGACCGTGGTCAGAGACCGGTGGGCAGCAGGTGACTACGGCATAATGTGCTGGTGGGCGCATGGCAACCCAACTCAGGCAGGCGTAGGCTATAGCGGATGTGACAATAGCCTGATGTTCGACAGCTCCTACGCTTCAAGCCTGGACGACGCCCATCCCTCCTTCACATATCACTGCTCCTGTACCAACGCCTATCCGGAGAACAGCATCAACCTCGCATACTCAGTCTTAAAGCATGGCGGCATCAGCACAATCTCGGCGACGAGAGTTTCGTGGTATTACGTAGGACAGGCTTACGGAACCTTCGATGGAAGCCCTTCCAACTCGGGGCTTGGCTACGAGTACGTAAAGAGGCTGGTGCAGGAGCTTCCGGGAGGAGACGCCCTTTACCGGGCTAAACAAAGCGTATACCCGGGAGATTACAGCGAAACCACGATGAACTGGTACGACTTCAACCTCTACGGCGACCCGTCGGTCTCGCTGAAGAACCCACCAACCCCCTATGTGCCATCGGTTAAGAAAAGAATTGCGAGGTGGCAGCGGTCTAAGCAGTAGGTCTGATGAGATTGACAGATCAAAAAGGATGGAGGGGCTGGCTTTAGAGATGGGCGTCGACACCCCCACCACCGAATCAACACCTCCATCCACCTGATATTCTGTATTAAAATGATTGCGTAGATATCTCGGCCGATGGAGTATGCAGGGCCCATCACCCCGGAGACGGCCATTACCGCAAGGCCCTCCTCTTCGACCGCCAGTACTCCAGCTCATATAACTTTGATATTCCTTCAGATAGTAGGAACGTCTCATTGAAGGGTCGATGCTTTTTCAAAATCTTCCGGATTGTTCCAGGAGACGGTGACGATTAACATTGAGCGACCGATCTGATACCGCTCGAAAATTTACCTGTTTGCCGCAGACTTTGCGGCGATGAACTCGCGGATCAATTTAGCGCCCAAGGCCGCTGTCTGACCTCCGTCGAACTGGGGCGCGATCTCGTTGACGTCCAGGCCGACGGCTTTTGGGGCTACGCTTTCGACGATGTACCGGACGTCCCACGAAGATAGGCCGAAGGGCTCGGGGTTTCCGACCCCCGGAGCGTAGGCGGGATCGATGCAGTCGAAGTCTATAGAGAGATAGATCTGGTCGCATCCGACCTCTTTCAGGGCGTCTTTCAGGACCACCTCAATGCCTCTCTCGTGTACCTCGTCACTGGAGTGGTAATGGATGCCATGCTCCTCGGCGTAGATGTACTCCTTCATGTCGCCACTCCTGATCCCTATCGAGGCGTAGCCTACGACCCCCTCGGTCTCGATGATGTGGCGGCTGGCGCATGCATGGCTCAGCCTCGTGCCGCCATACTCCTCCCTCAAATCGAAGTGAGCATCTAGGACGATGACCCCGATCTCGCCGTGCCGCCGGGCCACCTCGGCGACTATCGGCGGAGTTATGGAGTGCTCGCCGCCGATGAATATCGGTGTCGCCTTTTCTGGTACGAAGGCGAAGCCGTCTCGAATCGTCTGCCTGGCGTAGGCAGGGTCAGCCCCCAGGTCCAGATTTCCGAGATCGTTGACGTTGATATCTCTAAAATCTATACCATGCCGATGAACGTAAGTCTCGAAGTTGTAAGACGCCCGCCTAACGGCGTCCGGACCCTCCCGGGTCCCTGGCCGAAAAGAGGTGGTGGCATCGAAGGGAGCCCCTACGATCACGAACTCCGCCTCATCCGGGTCGGCGTTGGCGTCCGCAAAATTGGATATATTGAACATCGAGGTTAACGCATATCCATCTTGGTCTTGCCCATGACGAGCAAGTAGGAGACTTCCTTCCCCTCTTCGAGCTTTGCACGGTCTTCCTCGGTAATGGGAACGTCTATGGTGCTGTAGTCGCCCAAATCCATAAGCTGGGCCGAATTTTCGGCTATCGTCAGAACCTGCCCTGACTTTCTCTCCACGATCGGAACGTAAACCTTTGCCGTGACCGGCTGAACGATGGATCTCTTCTGACCGTCGAAGATTCCGACCGCATCAACCCTCGCCTTGGCAGCGCCGTGCTTTCCTGGCTTGGACTTGGCTATGCTCTTGATGACGCACGGCTCGTCGTCGATGATTACGTACCTGCCCTCTTTCAGCTCCCTGGTCTCCACCTGCTCTTTCATCTCGTCACCTTCCGGACGAATAACGTAGCTCCTATTTAAAGAATTTCTCTCATCCGGTCCAAGGCTGTTTTTATATCGTTCATGGAAGCAGCGTAAGATATCCTGATGTGCTCTTTTCCCTGAGCCCCGAAGGCAGATCCTGGAACCGTCACGACACCGCCCTTGATCAGCCTTGCAGCAACCTCATTTCCGTCCCCCACCTTCGGGAAGGCGTAGAAGGCACCCTCGGGCTTTGCTATCTCGATCCCCATCGACCGAAGCCCCTCGACGAGCACATCCCTCCTCCTCAAAAACTCGTCTCTCATCTCCCGGACGCAAGTCTGAGGACCGCTGACCGCTGCCAGGGCCGCCCTCTGGGAGACTGAAGAGGCGCAGGCCTGGACGTACTGGTGGATCTTGAGCATGTTCTCGAGAGCCTCGCCCCTCGCCGCCAGGTAGCCGAGCCTCCAGCCGGTCATGGCGTAGGTCTTGGAGACGGCGTTGATGGTGATGACGTGATCGGAGTAGAGGGCGGGGCTGACGTGCTCCCCCTCGTAGATGAAGTGCTCATATACCTCGTCGGATATTAGGGCGAAGCCGTGGTCCTCGGCCAGCTCCGCCAGGGCCCGCAGCTCATTCCTCGTCTGGACCGAGCCCGTGGGGTTGTTGGGGGAGTTGACGACGAGGGCCTTCGTCCTCGACGTTATCTTCTCGGCGACGGCCTCGGCGGTGAGGTGGAACCTCTCGTTCATGGGAACGGCGACGGGCCGTCCGTGGGTCACCCTGGTGAGGGCCGAGTAGGAGACGAACCCGGGATCGCCCATAAGTATCTCGTCGTCCTTCTCGACGACGGCAGCGATGGCGAGAAATAGCGCTTCGCTCGCACCGCTGGTGACCATGATCTCGCCCGGCGTGTAATCGAGGCCGTTCTCCCGCCTGAACTTCTCGGAGAGGGCTGCCCGGAGCTCGACAGTGCCCAGGTTCATGGTGTAGCCTGTGAACCCCTCCTCGATCGCCTCGATCGCCGCTCGCTTGATGTGGTCGGGGGTGTCGAAATCGGGCTGGCCGAGGCCGAGGTTTATCGCGCCCGGACCGGCTCCCTCAAAGCTCTTTCTTATCCCGGAGATGTCGATCTCCTCGACGTGACTTGCAAACTTCATAGTCAGGTCCTCCTTTTCCGCCCCTTTGGCGCAGCGGGGTGAAATAGTTAAGCCCGAGCAGGGAGGGTCAGTCCAAGTTGCTACTACAGCCTGGGAGGATGGCAGGAGATTCACCCATCAAAAACCGAATATGTCCACCTCAAGATGTCTACGTTATGGCCTTCTTCCATGGACAGCAACTAACTGATAGCACATTCTATTCACGAATCAAGTTTTTTTTTTCAACTGCCTCTAAATAAGCATTGATTATGGCTTCAATTCCGCTTTTTTGTTCGAGTTGAGAGACACGTGTCGACCATAAAGAGGTGGTCTTTTCCAAAGTCAAACTGGCGGCGGCGCACCCCGCAGCAGAGCTGCGGGGTATTGGTATGAAAATAGGTTTGTACAAATGCCTATTTTCATTAGCATGGGTGACCCCCCACCTTCGCGAGGGTGAGCCTCAAGGACGGCGTTGCCACCACCATCATGACCACCGGGGCCGGGATCCTCAGCTCCGTGGCTCGGGCCGAGGGGTACGTCCTGGTTCCAGAGGAGGTCGAAGGAAGGGAGAAGGGCGAGATGGTGGAGGTGAACCTGATCGAGTGATCGGGGGCTTTGTAAGGAGTAAGGGGACGGGCCGACAATGGTCAAAGACGAAGAATCCTACAATGGCGGAAGTGGTCGAGGCAGCGGGAATGGAGGCCAGGCCCCTAGGTCGGATCATAAAAGTGGCGGGTCTTCAGGTAAATAACACAACCGGGACGGGAGTAACTAATCGATATTACATCGTCGAGCTGAAGGAAAAGGTTGAGAAGATGCTGGAAGTGGCAAGCTGGTGATGTAGCACATCAATCTTTCTTCTGACTAAACAATTCTGAATTATTTTTAATACATGATTGATTGTTTATAAGGTGTAGGTATACCTGGTTTCCTAACTCGTCAGGCAGCGTGCCGAATGTGGTGTAATTTCGGGCACCCCATATCCTCAACCACCGCTATTCACACTCCATTGATAAATATCTTCGT